>JAUVSA010000013.1 GCA_030597345.1 Bacillota bacterium | reverse complement strand
TTCGCAGACATCCAGAAGCTCCTCGACGTGCTGCGCCGCCTCACAGAGGCCGGCAATACCGTGTTCGTGATCGAGCACAACCCGGATGTCATCAAGTGCGCGGACCACATAATCGACCTCGGCCCGGGGGGGGGCGATGAGGGCGGCGAGATCGTGGCGGAGGGGACGCCGGAGGAGGTCGCCAAGAAATCGAGGTCGCACACCGGCCAGGTGCTCAAGAGGACCCTCTCCCGCTCGCGCTCGGGACGACGAGGTCGGCCGCGGAAGCGCAAGAGCTGACAGTTTGTCGGCCCCGGCGCCACCGTCGCCTTTGGGTCTGACTGAAGCATCGTCGTCGTTCTGCCTGAGGAACTTGATTGACGCGCGCCAGGCCGCGTGGGTATCATGACTGTGGGTGCTCGGTCCGTGGTCCTGCAAGAGAAAGTCGACCAACTTCCCGCGAAGCCTGGGGTCTACCTGCTGAAGGACACTGCCGGCGATGTTCTCTACGTCGGCAAGGCTCAGTCCCTGCGTGCTCGCGTCCGCTCCTACTTCCAACGAGGCGCGGCCCTCTCCCCGCGTGTTGGCCTTCTCGTCCAGCAAGTTGACGATCTTGACTTCGTGGTCACTGCCTCGGATCTGGAAGCTCTTGTCCTGGAGTTCACTCTCATCCAGAAGCACCGGCCACGATTCAATGTTCGCTATCGTGATGACAAGAGCTACCCCTACATCCGGATAGACCCAAGGGACCCATTTCCCAGCCTGTGCGTCATCCGGCGCATGCGGCCCGATGGGTCGCGCTACTTCGGCCCCTTCCCCTCCACCCGCAGCATGTGGCGAACTATCAGCATCGCTCGTCGGCTGTTCGGGATTCGCCAGACGCTGGTCGCCACGGTCAAGAAGCGGGGCGGCTGTCCCTGGAAGCCGGAGCGGGGACCTCGGGCCCGGCCCTGTCTCGAATACTTCATAGAGCGCTGCTTGGCGCCGTGCGCCGAGGGCTACACTACCCCTGAAGTATATCGCACAGCCACACTGCAAGTGTGTGATTTCCTCGACGGCAAGCATGAGCATGTGCTCACTCAGTTGGGAGCAGAGATGGAGCGTGCCGCCGGCGATCTTCGCTATGAATCCGCGGCCCGCCTCCGCGACCAGATTGCCGCCCTGGAGAACGCCCTGCACGGCCAGAGAGTAGTCTCCTCCCGGGGCGAGGAGGCGGATGTGCTCGGGTATGCCCTGCGCGAGGACACGGGTTGTGTCTCCGTCCTCGAAGTCCGTGAGGGACGCCTCGTAAACCAGGAGCACTACGTGCTCGAGGGTGTCTCCGGGACCTCCGCGGCGGAGGTGCTGAACGAGTTCGCGAAGCACCATTACCAGAAGGTGGCCGCTGCCCCCCGGCGGGTGCTCCTTCCGGTGGCCATCGCGGATGGGGGCACGATTCAGGAGCTGCTGGCCGAGCGGCGCGGAACGAGGGTCGAAGTCCGCGTGCCCAAGCGTGGGGAGAAGAAGAAACTTGTGGACATGGCGGTGGAGAACGCCGGCCACCAGCTGCGAACCATGCTCGAACGGGAGAGCGCAGAGCGCCGAAGAGGGGAGGAGGCAGTCGCTGATTTGCAGAAGACGCTGCGACTGCCCGTGTCCCCGCGGCGGATCGAGGCATTCGATATCTCGACTGTTCGTGGAAAGCAGTCGGTAGGCGCAATGATCGTGTTCGAGAACGGCCATCCAAAGCGGAGCGAATACCGTCGATACCGCATTCGTCTCGTGGACGGCCGGCTGAACGACTATCAGATGATGCACGAGGTGCTGTCACGCCGGCTGCGGGCGGCCGTATCCGGCAATGTGAAGTTCCAACACCTGCCCGACCTTCTTCTGGTGGATGGCGGAGCAGGCCAGCTCGGCGTTGCCGTCCAGGCGATGGACGAGCTTGGTCTCAAGATGCCCGCCGCAGGCCTCGCCAAGGAGCATGAACACGTGTATCTGCCGGGACGCCAAGGGCCGATCTCGCTGCCCGAGCACTCCCGCGCTCTCCATCTGCTCCAGCGTGTTCGAGATGAGGCCCACCGGTTTGCCGTCTCCTATCATCGTTCACTGCGCGCCCGAGAGGTGCGTCAGAGCGTGCTCGACGAAATCCCGGGTATCGGGCCCCGGCGAAAAGAGAGGCTCTTGCGGCAATTCCGAACCCTTGGCCGACTGCGGGAAGCGTCGGCAGAGGAAGTCGCGGGCGCGGCCGGCTGCGGACCGGAGATCGCGCGGGCCGTGTTGGCACACCTGCGACGGACAGGGCCTTCCTGACCATGGCATTCCGCGTCCGCGGCCTCCAGAAGGGAGAGCTGGACGGATTTCTCGCGTGTTTCCAGGCCGCCTTCGGGGTGGACGACAGCAGCATTCCAGTGGTGCGCAACTCACTCGTCAACGATCCGTACTTCCATCCGGAGCGCGTTCGTGTGGGAGTGCTAAACGCTGAGATTGTGAGCGCTGCCGTCATCCTGCATCGCGCAGCTCATGTCGGCAACCAAGTCGTGACAGTGGCTGGTATCACCGCGGTCTGTACGAACCCTGTCTTTCAGCATCGGGGCCTGGGCAGCCGTGTCGTGCAAGATACTGTTCGCCTAGTCCGGCAACAGGGCTATGATCTCGCCATACTGACCACCCGGCTGCCCGACTTCTTCTCTCGTTTCGGGTTCCGCGAGGTACCGAAGGTCGGCGGCTACGAGTGCCCTGTGTCCGCGCTTGCCCGGCTCGCCTCCGAGACCGGCTGCGCCACCGAACGACTCGACTACCAGCGCCACTGGCCGGCGCTCGCCGCGGTCTACCACAACTACAGCCAGGGCATAACCGGAATGCAGGTGCGGGACATGCGATTCTGGGAGACCTGGCCCCGGCGGGGGACCTTCCCATACGGATTCTCCTCGCAGCTCGATGCAACCGGCCTAGTTGGTCTCGTTGACGGGCAGCTGGTAGCATACCTCGCCGCCCACAGCCCGGCTGAGCAGCCACATCTCGCGATCACCGAGTTCGCTCATCTCCGCGGCCACGACCAGGCCGCGCTCGCCCTTCTGAGAGATGCGGCCGAGCGATGTCTCGCCATGGGACTGCGACGCGCTGTCATCCGCGTCGGTGGCAACGCTCCCCTCATAAGCCTGCTTGAGGCCCAGCGGGTTCCGCTCGAGGTCGACGTCGGGCCGGGCCTGATGGTCTTGGTGCCGAACCGCGAGTGGATCCGCGAGGCAGGCTTCCGCAGGGTGGACGACGCCATCGAGAACTTGTTCCGCTCGTCTCCCCCTGTGTTCTGGCATCGCGATGGCTACTGATAGACTGCCGGATTCACCTGCTCCTGCTCTGGCGGGCCTGACCCTGGAGACTCCTATGGGATGGGTGGCCGCTGTCGCCCGGCGCGGCCGCTTGGTGGCCATGTCTCTGCCCAGCCCCGCCAAAGAGCTGGCCGTTGCCGCCTGCGGTGTGGAGGCGGACTTCGGGCTGCGAGACCCACTGCTCGCTGCTCTCGCCGACGACCTGAGCCGGTACTTCGCCGGCCAGCCGGTTGACCTGGGCCGCCACCCGGTGGACCTCTGCGGCCATCCACCCTTTCGAAGGCATGCCCTCTTGGCCGCGTGCGAGATTCCCTACGGAGAGGTCAGGACATATGGCTGGGTGGCCCGGCGCGCCGGCCGGCCGCGGGGCGCCCGTGCCGCCGGACAGGCGATGAGCCGAAACCCGATTCCGCTCGTGATCCCGTGCCATCGCGTCATCGCCGCCGGGGATAGGCTGGGGGGCTTCGGCGGCGGCCTCCAGATGAAGAGCGCCCTGCTCTCGCTCGAAGGGCACCGGTGCGATGTGCGCCGACTGTTCCCATAGCAGAAGTGCCGCCTCGCGAACTCCTCACATCTAGTGGGCCCGGGCGGGCACATCTAGTGGGCCGCAGCGACCACATCTGGTAGGCCTGCGCGACCCCCAGACGTAGCTCGTCCTTGACAGTGGGCGATGGCTCGGATAGAATACGGCGGACCAGGGGCCGAGAGGATTCCTGCTTCTGTCCCCCGGGGAGACGACCGCCCAGCGCAGGCTTCAGGCTCGCGCGCGGCTTCCCCAGCACATCTGTGTGACTACCACTACGTGGGAGGATTTGGCATGGCCGTGAAAGTAGCGATCAATGGCTTTGGTCGCATCGGACGCCTCACTGTACGGGCGATGATGGAACGCAAGGTGGAGGGAGTGGACCTCGTCGCGGTCAACGACCTCGCCCCTCTCGACATCAACGCCCACCTGTTGAAGTACGACAGTAACTATGGACGCTTCCCCGGCACCGTGGAGGTGACGGACGGGAAGCTAGTTGTGAATGGCGACGAGTTCGCCGTTCTCAGCGAGCGAGACCCGGCGAAGTTACCGTGGAAGGACCTCGGGGTGGACGTAGTGCTCGAGTGCACAGGCTTCTTCCGCAGCGTCGAGAAGGCCAGCGCGCACCTTGCGGCCGGCGCCAAGAACGTGATCGTGTCTGCGCCGCTGAGCGGAGAGACCGGCCCGGACAATCCGACCATCGTCCTCGGCGTAAACGGGGATATATTCGATCCCGCGAAGCACAAAGTGATCTCCAACGCCTCCTGCACCACCAACTGCCTGGCGCCAGTGGCGAAAGTCCTTCAGGACACCTTCGGTATCGAGAAGGGCCTGATGACCACGATACACGCCTACACCAACGATCAGCAGGTGCAGGACCTCGTCCACACGGATCCACGGCGGGCCCGGGCGGCCGCCCTCAATATCATCCCGACCTCTACCGGCGCGGCGAAGGCCATCGGATTCGTGGTTCCGGAGTTGAAGGGAAAGCTTGACGGAATGGCGATGCGCGTTCCCGTCGGCACTGGTTCCGCAGTGGACCTGACCTGCGTGCTGTCCAAGGACACGACGGCTCAAGAGGTGAACGCGGCGCTCGAGAAGGCCGCCAACGGGAAGATGAAGGGGTTCCTGGAAGTGACGCACGAGCCCATCGTTTCCAGCGACGTCCGAGGCTATCCAGTGTCCTCCATAGTGGATGCCAGCGAAACTAAGGTCGTCTCGGGGAATCTGGCGAAGGTCATCTCCTGGTACGACAATGAGTGGGCATACTCGTGTCGGCTCGGGGATCTAGTGGAGATAATCGCGAGGAAGATCGGCTAGTGTCCGAGAGAAGTGCGGCCCGACGGTGATGAGCTGTCGGGCCTTTTTCTTCGTTTCTCCTTCATGAGGCGATGGTGATGAACAAGAGGCCGATCGGTGACATTGATCCCAGGGGGAAGCGCGTCTTCGTCCGCGTAGACTTCAACGTGCCGTTCCAGGACGGGAGTATCAGTGACGACACGCGGATCCGCGCGGCGCTGCCAACGCTGCGAGACTTGCTCGACCGAGGAGCCGGTCTCGTCATCGCTTCTCACTTCGGCCGGCCGAAGGGCCAGGTAAGACCGGAGCTTTCTCTGGCGCCGGTGGCCCAACGCTTGGGCGACCTGCTCGGCGCACCCGTCAACATGCTGTCAGACTGCATCGGCCCCGAGGTAGAAATGGCGACCAGCACCTCGAAGCCGGGCGACGTCATCCTGCTTGAGAATTTGCGATTCCATCCCGGGGAAGAGAAGGGCGACGAGGCCTTCGCCAAGCAGCTTGCGGGGCTCGCAGACATCTACGTCAACGACGCCTTTGGCGCGGCCCACCGCGCCCACGCCTCCACGACGGTGATGGCGAAGCTCCTGCCCTCCGCTATGGGTTTGCTAATGGAGAAGGAAGTCCAGGTCCTCACCCAGCTCCTCGAGAGCCCCGAGCGCCCCTATATCGCCATCCTCGGCGGCGTGAAGGCCAAGATCGGCGTCCTCGAGAACCTGATGCGGCACGTCGACACCCTCATCATCGGCGGAGGTCAGGCGTACACGTTTCTCAAGGGCAAGGGCCTCGACATCGGGAAGTCGGTCCTCGACGAGGCGAGCCTCGACCTCGCCAAGCGCATTCTCTCGGAGACGGCGAGCGGAAAGCCGCGGCTCTTGCTTCCGACCGATGTCGTCATCACCACCGAGCTCAAGGAAGGCGCTCCGCGTAAGACTGTTCCGGTCGAGCAGATCCCTGCTGAATGGATGGGGGCCGACATCGGCCCTGCCACGCAGAAGCAGTTCTCCGACGCGTTGAAGAGCGCCAAGACCATCTTCTGGAACGGTCCCATGGGCGTGTTCGAGATCGCCGCGCTGGCCGAGGGCACTCGGGCGGTCGCCCAGGCGGTGGCCGATTCCGGCGCCTACAGCGTCATCGGCGGCGGCGATGTCGTGGCCGCCATCGGCCAGATGGGCTTCGCGCAGAAGATGGGCCACGTCTGCACCGGCGGCGGAGCATCTCTGGAGTTTCTCGAAGGCAAAGAGCTACCCGGCATCGCTGCACTTCAGGATCGCTAACCAGGACTGTTCGGAGGTTATTGATCGATGGCACGCATTCCGATGATCGCGGGCAACTGGAAGATGAATCGGACGGTTGGCGAGGCAGCTTCGCTCGTCAAGGAGCTGCTGCCGCGGATCCAGGGCGTCGGCGGCGTGGAGGTGGTCGTGTGCCCGCCGGCCACCGCGCTCCACGTGGTTCAGGGCGCCCTCGGGGGCTCCGACGTTGCTCTCGGCGCGCAGGATATGTTCTGGGCCGACTGGGGAGCGTTCACGGGTCTGCTCGGCCCACCTATGCTTCTCGACGTCGGGTGCAGGTACGTCATCATCGGCCACTCGGAGCGGCGCGGCCGGTTCGGCAAGCCTGATGAGTCGCTGAAGCCGGAGGCGGCGCGCGTGTTCGGCGACACTGACGCCAGTGTCAACTTGAAGGTGAAGGCCGCGCTGCGGCACGGCCTGGTGCCGATCATGTGCGTGGGAGAGATGCTGCCGGAGCGCGAGGACGGGCGGACCGACGAGGTGGTGTCGGGCCAGATTCGCGCCGGTTTGGCGGACGTCAGCCCGGAGGCGGTCGCCGGCATCGTGCTGGCATACGAGCCCGTGTGGGCCATCGGAACCGGCATGGCCTGCGATACCCTCGAGGCGAACCGGGTGACAGCCGTGATCCGGAAGACGGTGCGGGATACGTTTGGAGCAGACGCGGCAGAGGGCGTCCGCATTCAGTACGGCGGCAGCGTGACGGACCAGAACGCGCACGATCTTATCTCCCAGCCGGAGATCGATGGCGCGCTCGTCGGCGGCGCCAGCCTTGACGCCTGTCGCTTCGCTCAGATCATACAAGTTGCCTCCGTCATCGCGAAGAACACGCGAAAGAGCTAGCTCACCTTGTGCCTCGATTCCGAGCTTTGCACGCCGGGAAACAGATGATAGACATTCAGGGCAAGCCGGCCACCAACCGAGAGGCCGTCGCGCGCGGCCGAGTCCGCATGAGCAGGCCGGCCATCGAGGCGCTTGAGAGCGGACGGCTGCCCAAGGGCGACGCTCTGGCATGCGCCCGCGTTGCCGGTATCTTGGCCGCCAAGCGAACGCCGGATCTCATCCCGCTCTGCCATCCCATCTCGATCTCGCACGTGGGAATCGGGTTTGAGATCTCTCGGGAGCGCTGCGAGGTGGAGATCGAGGCGACCGCACGGGCCCACGCTCCAACCGGCGTCGAGATGGAGGCGCTGACAGCGGTGGCGGTGGCCGCGCTGACGATTCACGATATGTGTAAGGCGATAGACCCGAGCGCTGAGATCACCCAGATACGGGTGGTGCGAAAATCTGGCGGGAAGTCAGGAACGTGGGAGCGCGGGGAAAGCTGATAGCGGTCTGCCTCAGCGAGAAACCGGGCACTCGAAAGCGCCCGGCCTCTGTGGGAGTGCTCCGCAGAGAACACGGCCTGGTGGGTGACGCACACGCCGGCACCGGCCGGCAGGTTAGCTTGCTGGCCGAAGAGAGCATCGAGAGAATGCGCGCGCGGGGCCTCTCGCTGACGCCTGGCGACTTCGCGGAGAACTTAACGACTGTCGGGCTTGTGCTTCACACGCTGCCGGTCGGTGCTCGCCTCAGTGTTGGCGCCGGAGCGCTTCTGGAGATCACCCAGATCGGCAAGACCTGCCATTCGGACTGCGAGATCAGGCGTGTGACCGGAGACTGCGTCATGCCCACGGAGGGCGTTTTCGCTCGAGTGATTCATGGGGGAGAGATAAGGGCGGGCGACGACATCGCGGTACTGACGGTCGAACCTCGAGCGGTCGAACCTCGACTGGAGGGCGATGGTGAAGGCGGCGATCCTGACGGTAAGTGACCGCTGTGCAAGGGGAGAGGCGGAGGACCACTCGGGACCGGCACTGAGCCAAGCTCTGGAGGCGCAGGGCATCCACGTAGCTGCGCGGGCCGTCGTGCCCGATGAGGTGGGTGCGATCAAGCGACAACTCGTCAGAATGAGCGGAGAGCTCGGCGTCGACTTGGTGTTCACCACGGGCGGCACCGGATTCGGTCCCCGGGACGTGACACCGGAGGCGACAGAGGCCGTGATTGAGCGGCGCGCGCCGGGAATCGCTGAGGCCATCCGCGCCGGCAGCTTGCCGAAAACGCCGACCGCAATGCTCTCCAGGGGGACAGCAGGGCTGCGGGGGAGAACTCTGATCATCAACCTGCCGGGCAGCCCGCGCGGGGCTCTGGAATGTCTGGAGATAGTAAGCCCTGTGTTGGGCCACGCGGTGGAGATGATCGCAGGAGAGGGACATTCGACAGAGGCGAAGAGACATGGAGGGGCGAGAGCGCCCGCGGAGTGACAACCAACTGACCCTGTACGATGAGGCGGCTCTCCTGGCGCGCCTGTCCGAGCAGCAGGAACGACTTGTTTCCCGCGTGCTCGAGCAGGCCGCGCGGAGCACGGATGTCTCGGCGGAGAATGCCAGACTCGCGAGAGACCTAGCAGGCAGCCGGGACCGCTTGCAGTAAGTGCACCACAGAATTCGCAATCACCTCCAGACAGTGACGGGGCTCCTGTCAGCTCAGGGACTGACCGAACGCTCGCCAAGTGCCCGGAGCGCGGTTCAGAAGGGAGTTGCGCGTCTTGCTGCCATCGCTGCCATCCACGACCTCCTGTCACGCGATCCCACCTCCGGCGATCTGCGGCTTCCCGACTTGGTCGGCCAGCTAGCCCGTCATCTTCTTCACCATGCCGGCGCCGAAGAGCGCCTCCGCGTCCACGCCGAAGTCAGTCCGGTGATGCTGCCAGCCAAGGAGGCCACCGCCTTCGTGCTCATCCTGACCGAGCTCCTCTGCAACGCCATCGAGCACGCCTTCCCGGCAGACGGCAGAGGTGACATCTTCATCCGGATTACGCGCAGCGAAAACGATGTTCTACTCGAGGTCCGCGACACCGGCTGCGGCCTCCCGGCGGATTTCGACCTCGAGCGCGCCGATAGCCTGGGACTCCGACTGGTGACACGCTTGGCCCAGCGCGACCTCGGTGGGTCGGCCGTTGCCTCCAGCACCGACGGTGCCTGTTTTCGCGTGACCTTTCCTCTGCCAGGAACGAAGGAGAGCCGTGACGAGCCTGCGGATATTGCTCGCGGAAGATGAGTCCGCCGTGGCGGCCTCTGTGCACGAGCAGCTTCGCGCTCTGGGCCATGAGGTCGTCGGCGAGGCGGCGACCGGCAAGGAAGCGGTGAGTATGGCCGCAAAGCTGAAGCCGGACCTGGTTCTGATGGACATCGTGATGCCAGACGGCGACGGCATTGCGGCGGCCCGCCAGATTGCCGAGCAGTCTCCGACCCCGGTCGTGTTCTTGAGCGGGCACTTCGACGAGGAACTGCTGGAGGGAGTGGTGGCATCCGGCGGACTCGCCTACCTGCTCAAGCCAGCGACCTCAGACCAGCTCCAGGCCGCCGTTGGCCTGGCCCAGGGGCGTTTTCGGGAGATGAAGGACCTGGGAGAGCAGGTGCGCAGGCTCGAGGAAGTCCTGGAGACACGTAAGCTTGTGACCCGTGCCAAGGGGCTGATCATGCAGCGGCACGGCCTCACAGAAGAGGATGCTCATAGGCGAATGCAGAAAGAGGCCAGCCGCGCAAATATGAGGCTAGTGGACCTCGCGCGCGCCATCCTCGCTGCCGATCCATTCGTGGGCAACGGGAGCTGACGTTCCGGAGCACACCAGGGCCCCTGGCTCACGGTGCTCGCCGACCGGAGAGGGAGTTGAACGTGCTGAAGCGCAAGAAAGCTAAGAAGCGTGTCTCTGGCAAGAAGAAGGTGGCCCCCAAGCGTGTCTCTGGCAAGAAGAAGGTGGCCCCCAAGCGCGCTCGCCGCCGCACCCCGGTGGCCGTCGGAGACGTCGTTAGGCTTCCGGCCGACATCCACAACGAGATCAAGAGCTATGACCCAAGGATGGCGAGAGTCGCCCGTGCCCCGGAAGTGATCGAGGGGATTGTTTGCTCAATACGCAATATCGCAACTGGCAAGCTCGTTCCCAAGACCCGCGGTGATCTGAATGGCTTCGTCGTCGAAGTGCTTCATACCCACACCTTCCACTTCCAGCTCTCCTCCGAGAAGAACCGCGCGGGCCTCGCTGGATCCGACCCTGCGACCGAGAGTCCTCTCTTGCACAAGGTCAGGGCCCTGTTCGCGGAGATGGCAGCGCGAAAGGAACTTATCAGCGGCAGCTCAGGCGTGCTTTCTGAGGAGCCGTTTGCTTCTCTGCTGGATGGCTGGCGTGTGGTAAAGATGAAGGCGGAAGCGGTAGAGTCTACCGAGTGAGGCCTGCTCGGCGCTAATTGACGGCGCTCTGTCAGGCGTGATAGAATCGGGTCGGGTGCCGGGTAGTGTAATCGGCAACACAGCGGCCTTTGGAGCCGCTTTTCCAGGTTCGAGTCCTGGCCCGGCAGCCAGAGCGCCGGCGAGGGTGAGGCGATGCCTCCGGAACTCCCATTCTGCACTCTAGGAGACAGACTCAGTGAGCAGCAAGCGACGCAGATCCGGTGGCGTACGTCACAGCATTCCCGCAGTGGTCCTGGCAGCCGGCAAGGGCACCCGAATGGCGGCGCCAGAGGCAAAGGCCGCCGCCGAGGTCGGCGGCAAGGCCATGGCGACTCGAGTTCTCGATGCCGTGCGCGGAGCTGGTGCCTCTCGCGTGATAGCTGTCGTCGGACACCAGGCTGCGGACGTGCGGGCCGCGATGGGGGACGGCGTCGAGTACGTAACCCAGGAACAGCAGCGTGGGACTGGCCACGCTGTGCAGTGCGCGCAGGCCTCCCTCGCCTCCTATCGGGGCCCCGTCATCATAACCTATGCGGACATCCCGCTTCTTCCAACGGATGAGGTCGCGCGGCTCGTCGCTCGCCATATCGAGGCTGGTGCCGCTGCCACGCTGCTTACAGCGATCTTCGATGAGCCCGGCACTCTGGGCAGGATAATTCGCGCAGACGACGGCTCTGTCAGGGGCATCGTGGAGGCGCGAGACGCCACCCCGGAAGAGCTGGCGATGAACGAGATAAACGTGGGCGTGTACTGCTTCGACGCCCCCCTTCTCTTTGAGACCTTGGCCGAGCTTACCGACGACAACGCTCAGCGGCAACTCTATCTCACGGACACGATAGAGATCCTGGTCCGGGGCGGCCGCCGCGTCCACGCGGTGGCCGTGGAGAGGGCGCACACCGGGATGGGTGTGGACACGCTGGATGACCTGGCGAAAGCGCGACGTTACTCGACCATGGGGGAGACCCTATAGCTTCGGGGAGAGCCGGGAGGCCGCGCTGTGGCATCGACAGCGCCAGACGACTTACGCATCCTAAGCGGCAACGCTAACCCTAACCTCAGCAAGGCGATCGCCGCCCAGCTTGGGACTCCTCTCGCCCGCATGCAGGCTGGGCGCTTCTCCGACGGCGAGATCTGGGTGCGGATCGAGGAAAGCGTCCGAGGGGCCGACGTCTTTGTCGTGCAGCCAACCTGCCCGCCCACCTCCGAGAACATCATGGAGTTGTTGGTTATACTGGACGCGCTGAAGCGGGCCTCCGCGCGACGCACTACCGCCGTCATTCCGTACTACGGATATGCCAGACAGGAGAAGAAGCTCAAGCCGCGGGAGCCGATTTCAGCCAAGCTTATGGCCGACCTCATTTCGGTCGCAGGCGCCAATCGTGTCCTCACAGTCGACTTACACGTTCAGTCGATACAGGGGTTCTTCGATGTGCCGGTAGACCATCTCCCAGCGGGGCCCATACTGGCCGAGGACCTAATCGCACGCTCCTTTGGAGGTTCGGACACCGTGGTCGTATCGCCGGACGTTGGAGGTGTGGGGGGCGCCAAAGCTCTGGCGGATCGGCTCAGCGCAGCCCTGGCAATCATAGCCAAGCGACGACCAGAGGCCAACAAAGTAGAAGCAATCGAGGTCATCGGTGAGATGGAGGGGAAGCGGGTGGTCTTGGTCGACGATATAATAGACACCGGTGGGTCCATCGTGCAGGCAGCGGAAATGGTAGCCGCGCGGGGCGCCCGCGAGATCTACGCATACGCCACTCACCCCGTGTTCTCGGGAGATGCCGTGGATCGGCTCGAGGCGTCGCCCATCAAAGAGATAGTCGTGACCGATACCATTCCGGTTCCTGCCAGCAAGCGGCGGGACAAGATTCGCATTCTGTCCATCGCACCAGTGCTGGGGGAAGCGATTAGGCGCGTGCACGGCAACATGTCTGTTTCCACGCTCTTCGGCCGATACTGGGAGGAAGACAAGCGGTAACTGGACAGAGCGTCGAGTTCTGGCGGCGCGACTCGGCACCGTGGCCCATACCGCGGACGGGAGGTAGCTAGACATGCCCGGATTCAAGGGTGGCGATAAGCGTCATCTCAAACGCGAGAAGAAGAAGCCCAAGAAGAGCATCAAGGAAAGGCGCAAGGAGAAGCGCGAGAAGAAACAGCAGACCAGCGAGCTGCTTCGCGGCACCGATACGTCCTAGAGCGCATTTCATAACCCTCACTCGCCTGGCTGTCCGTTAGAGACGATGGCATGAAATGCGCCTGCTGGAGCCTGGCGGCTTGTGCTGCTGTTTCATAACCTCAGATGGAGGTTATGAAACAGCTTCTAGTTATCCTCCGATGCGGGCCGGCCTTGCTTGTCGCCTGGGGGGGGCGGGCCGCATCCGCAGACCGGCTTCCACCTCGATAAGCCCAGCCAGCTACGGGCCCGTGGAGACCTGTCAGCCAGGGCATCTCTGTCCAGCCATAGCCAGAGCTACGAGGTCTCTTCCTTCGTCTCTTCCTCCCCGACGACTTCAGGCTCCAGCGCCTCCTCGACCACGGCTCCCTCTTCGACTTCAGCGACTGGCTCCAGCTCCTCCGCGCGCACTGGCGGAGCCACGACCAGCAGGACGTCCTCCTCGGGGGTGATTACTCTGACGCCGTCCGGCAGCGTGAGATCTCTGACCCGCACGCTGCCGCCGATATTGGTCCCTGAGATATCGGCCTCAAGGCGATCCGGCATGTCGGTCGGCATGCACTCCACCATCACCTCGTGAGTGATGTGCTCCAGTATGCCGCCGATCTTGACCCCTGGGCTCTCGCCCACTGCCATCACAGGGATCTGTGCCCGAACCGCCTCCAGCAAGGAGATGCGATGGAAATCCACGCTCAGAACTCGGCGCTCGACCAGATCACGCTGGATTTCCTTTATCATAACAGTGGACAGCGTATCTTGCTCGTCGGCTCCTTCAATGCGCAACTGGATCACTGTCGAATGCCAGCCCGACGCCGGCCGCGAGGTGGAGAAGAGCGTCCCGTCCACAGCGATCGCCACGCTTTCCTCTCCCCGTCCGTAGATTACTCCAGGTATCTTGCCTGCTGCTCGCAGGCGTCGAGCGGCCGTCTTCCCGACCTCCGAGCGCATTGACACAGAGAGCTCGATCTGTTCCACTCTCATCCGCTACACTCCCTTCCGAGTCCGTCGCCAACCGGCGGCCAACAGCACAGTATACCATAAGCCGTGGCCTCTGCCCACACGCAGGGACCTGGGTACGAAAAGGGGCGGCGAGGATGACGGCGGTGAGCAGGCCGTCCACAGTAGGAAAGCCGTCGCTCCTGGGTACCATTGTTCGGTCATCCTCGCCGCCAACAAAAACGCCCGCCACCCTGGGGCCGGCGCGGCCCCCGGGGAAGCAGGCTCTAGTGCTCTCCCATCCTCTACAGGAACCATTCCACAGCCCACCATTGCTCCTCGCATCAGTGCAGCGTCTGCGTGTGCCGAAGCCGCGACAAGCGGTCGACTACATTCTCAAGTGTGGAATAACACGCTGGAAAGCATCACGAAGCAAGCTTGGCCTTCTGGGACGCAAGCTGCGCCCAGCCGGGGCCGCTGACGTGGGTATCGTAGGATGACGACCGAGTCACTGGCCATACTCATCGTGCAAGATCGGCGAGCCAAATTGTGCCGGTTCGACGTGCAGTTGCGGGGTGAAACCCGCTGGACCGCGGACAAGGACGAACTGGCAGACCGCGTGGCTCGCTCCATGCCGCAGATAGTGGCCGTTGCCGGCCACTCCGCTGCCGCCTCCGAGCTGGCCGAGGAGTTGCGCCGGCGCGGTCTGGCCCATTCTGTGTTTCTCATCACAGCAGCAAGCGACGAGGAGCCGGCCGAGCCCGGGCAGGTGCGGGTGGTTCTGCCAGAGGGAGCAGACGGGGTGGAGCCAGAGGCGCTGCTGCTGCGCCTCTTCAACGCGGTCCTATCGGCACAAGCGCGCGCGCCGCTCAGCGCGCTGACGGGCCTGCCGGGCAGCCCAGTCCTTCGCCAAGAGGTGGAGCAGCGGCTGGAAACACACGATCCGTTTGTGTTCCTCTACCTCGACCTGGACAACTTCAAAGCCTACAACGACGTCTATGGGTTCGGCCGGGGCGACATCGCCATCCGTATCCTCGGCCGCCAAGTTGTAGCCGGCACCAAGAGCCTGGGAGGACCTCGCGATGTGTGCGTGCACATCGGCGGCGACGATTTCGCCATCATAACCCAAGCAGAGAGCTACCGCGCAATCGCCCAATATGTCATATCTGAGTTCGACCAACGCGCGCCGGCGCTCTACTCGCCTGAAGACCGGGCGCGGGGGTACATCGAATGCCCGAGCAGACGGGGCGAGCCCACGCGGTACCCGATAATGACACTCTCGATCGGCGGCGTGAATACGACATTGCGCACCGTCACCGGGTATCTCCACCTTACCGAGGTCGCCGCCGAAGTGAAAGGCTACGCGAAGGATCTGCCAGGCAGCCAGTTCGTTGCAGATCGACGTCGCGATTAGTGCCACATACCCTCATTCTCTCATCTCATCCGCCCGCGGCCATTGTGGAACAATTACTGGGGGTGCAGTCAACGTGTAGCTGAAGCTAGATAGCGCTTTCCGAAAAGGCAAACGCGCCGAAAGGCGCGCACGCAAAGCTATGGGTCTGTCGTCCTATCGGACTATGATCGCCAGGCTGCCGAAGAGAGCAGTGCTCCGCCGTTTGATACGTGAGCATCTGAAATCGTGCGAAAACGGGATCTGCTGATGAGCGAGAAGTACCGGCAGCCTGGTCGTACTATCTTGCAGCGAAACGAGGAGGACGCGCCCGGCGGAGTAAACCGCCAGGGACACTCCGGCGCGGCCGCGCGTGCCTCTGGTCGGTCGAGGGACTTCTCCGGGTCCGCATCCCCCGTCAGAGCGCTTCGGGCCTGTCGTTATCTCGGCGCTGCTGCGTGTCTTCTGAGCGGTGCCGCTGTCGCCTGTATGCTTCTCCGCCCCGAAATGGCGCCGGCTCATGAGGTGCTGATCGGCGCAGTCGTGGTTCTTCTTGCGGTCCTCGTGGTGGCGCAGTATCTAAATGAGCGCCACACCTCCCGACTCGCACAGGCCTATGAGCGGGCCCACCAACTCGCGGAACTCAACTCCTCCGTCATCGCCTCCTTCGCAATGGCGATCGACGCGAAAGACCAGCATACCCACGGCCACACCCAGCGCGTGCACGACATCGCGGTGATGATCGCCGAAGATATGGGCCTCAGCGAAGGCGAGATCGATGCCTTGGGTACGGCCGCCATGCTGCACGACATAGGGAAGTTGGCCGTGCCTGACTACATCCTCTCCAAGCCCGACCCGCTCACGCCGGAGGAGCTGAAGAAGGTCCGGACACACACTCTCGTTGGTGCTGCCATACTCGAACCCGTGAAGTTCCCCTGGCCCGTCGTGCCAATCATCCGCAGCCACCACGAATGGTACGATGGCAGCGGCTATCCGGACGGGCTTGCCGGCGACCAGATTCCCCTGGCGGCGCGAGTCCTGGCCGTCGCAGACGTGTACGGCGCTCTCCTCTCCCATCGCCCGTACCGCCCTGCGAAGACTGTCCAGGAGGCCGTCAGCTTCATGCGAGAGCACGCAGGGACCCATTTCGACCCGGGGATTCTCAACACTTGCTTCCGAGTTCTTTCCTCGCGGCAAGCGCAAGATCGATTCGGCTTCATCATAGATGCTGACGGCGCGGGCCTGGACCAGAGCAGTCAGGATACTGCCGGGCAGCGCGCTATCTTCATGGATATCCGTCAGGCCCAGCAGGAACTGCTCGCGCTCTACGAGATTGTGCAGACTATGGGGCAGAGCCTCAATATGCAGGAGACCGCCGGCCTGATCATCAGCAAGACCAAGGGCATCATTGACTTCGCCACCTGCGTTCTGTTCCTGCGGCAGCCAGAAGACGACCAGATCCTTGCAGTCGCTGCCTCCGGTCCCTACGCCGAGGCCATCCAGGGACAGCGCCTGCCCCTTGGGAGCGGCGTTAGCGGCGCGGTGGCCCTTACCGGAGCCCCCTCCGGCTTGGGCGGCTCGGCCAGCGACGATCTATCCCTGCTGCTGGGTGCCAACGCACGCGAGTGCTCCCTTACGGAGGTGCTCGCAGCTCCGTTGGTCGGCGACGCTGGCACTGTTGGAACCATCACGCTCTATCGTCCCAAAGACAGACCTTTCACCGATGACGATGCTCGCCTAGTGACCACCGTCGCACGTCAGGCCACTATCGCGGTCACCAACGCTCGCGAGTACGAGCTGACGAAGCAGTCGGCCCTCACCGACCAGCTCACCGGACTTGCCAACGCTCGCTATTTCTTCATGCGCCTGGAGGAAGAACTCGTCCAGGACGAGCGCCAGCAGACGCCTGTCTCATTGATTGCCATCGACGTCGACAAGCTCAAGCTGGTCAACGACACCTACGGCCAC
This sequence comes from Bacillota bacterium, assembly GCA_030597345.1. Classification (GTDB taxonomy): domain Bacteria; phylum Armatimonadota; class Hebobacteria; order Hebobacterales; family Hebobacteraceae; genus JAUVSA01. The sequence goes on along the minus strand of JAUVSA010000013.1, from coordinate 659 downwards.
CAGCAGGGCGATCGGGTCCTTCGCATTCTTGCCGAGATCTTCAGGCGGCACGTGCGCGAGTCGGATACGGTGGTTCGGTACGCGGGCGATGAGTTCTTCATAATCCTTCCGGATACGGGGAACAAGCGCGCGCTCGACACAGCAGAGCGCATCAAGAGCGCTGTTCGCGATACTACTGTGGAGATGCTCTCCGATCGCGTCGTGAGCCTGAGCGCCAGTTTCGGGGTTGCCACTTTCCCAGGCGACGCAACTGACGCGCAGGGCCTGATCGCCGTTGCCGACCGCTTAATGTACGCCGACAAGCGGCTCCATCAGCAGGTCTCTCTGCTGACCGGCCAGGGGAAGTCTGACGGGCAGGAGGAAGTGGCCTCGGTCAAGCGTACCTAACGCTCCTCACCGGAGGCGGCCATCCCGGCGGCCTCTTGCAGACTGTGGGCGTAGTTCATGCATACTCGGCGCGGGAAGAACGACAAACGGGAACTCCGTCTTTTCACCGTCTACATGCTAATGGTAGGGGTAGCGGGGTGGGTGGTACTGGCCTGGCTGAGCATTAGGGGGCCGGTGCATTTGGCATGGGAGGCGGTATTTTTCTTGGGGCTGGCGATACTGGTGGGGAGGCACCCGGTGCGGCTGCCGCGGGGGGCGACCACCACGGTGGG
>JAUVSA010000059.1 GCA_030597345.1 Bacillota bacterium | reverse complement strand
GCTCCGGGGTGCGGGCCCGGGCTCGCCAGAAAGGAGGTCACTACCCGGGGCCGGCGCGGCCGCTTCCCGCCCGTGTTCCTGAGCGGGTGAGGGGGTCTCCCCGGCAAGGGCAGTGGAGGAGGCGACGGGGGATCCAAGGCGACACAGGAAGACGCCCGCTCCCACCATGAACAGCGCGGCGGCCAGGGCCGCAATCCTCGGCGAATCTTTCCGGTGAAGCTTCATTCTCTCTCCCCAGGCGGCTGTTCGACAGTCCTCCGGGTTGGGCTGACACCTGTGCGATGCCGCCCACCGGCCAATCACCGGCCAATGATCGAGATGTCAATTGCTTCATACCACACCCGTGGCAGTGCACCATACTGGCCCGGCCGGTGAACGGGGTTATTTGGCGACAGACATCGGGGGGTGAGTGCCAGTGTGTGGAGAGCGACACAGGCTGCCGGACCGGGTGTCATACATGTCGTGGCAGTTGTGGAATATACGGGTAGAGTCAGCTATCGACTGTCGATTCTGCCCGCGGATAGGGAGAGCGTTTCCGCGGGGGTTCGGTGTTTGGGGAGAGCAGTCCGTTTCTACTCGACGCGGCGGGGGGCAGCCGAGCGGTGGCTTCAGTGCCCGCCGAGTCGGCAATCCCTGCGGAGGTGCGAGTGACGAATCGAGAAGCGGTCGAGAACTACCAGGCAGAGGTCGAGACGTATCGTCGCCTTCTGCAGCGTGACCCGAGGTCGCTTCGTTTCGCGGAGTTTGCGGACCAGCTTCGGCGCGCGGGGAAGCTCTCAGACGCCACTACCATTTGCGCCCGCGGTCTTGCCCACAACCCCGATTATGCCACGGGTCATTTAGTGATGGGGGAGATCTTTCGAGACGCCGGGCTACTGGAGAAGGCGGAGCGCGAATACCGTGAGGCGCTACGGCTAGATCAGGCCCACCCGCGAGCGCACCTGAGGCTTGGAGAACTGTATCTGAGCCGGGGGCAGGTGAAGGAGGCAACAGCGTCCTTTCAGGCGGCACTCATGTGCAACCCGGATTTCCCGGAGGCGCAGGCGCGTCTGGAGGAGGCGCGAGGCGCCGGGGACGAAGGCGCCGCGCATGCAGGTCAGTGGCGACCGGGAGAACGGCCGATATGGCTGACCAGCGCCCGATTGGGAGAGCTGGTAGAGGCGGTGACAGGCTGCCAGTCGGTGCAGACCGCCGGAGTGATCAATGCAGACGGCCTGCTGCTGGAGGGCACCGCGCCATCCGCGGGAAGGGCCGAGGGAGCCGCGGGAGCACCCGTGGAGCTGGTGAGAGAAGCGCGTGACTTGACGAGGAGGCTGGCCGCAGGGAGGCTGCGAGGGGCGTTGATCTGCGGTGAAGACGGGAGCGTTCAGTGTCTGCCCTTGGGAGACCTGACCCTGACGGCGACCCTGAATCCGGAGACTCCCGCACCCGCCGCGCGGGCGCAGATCGAGGAGGCGGTGGCGGGATTGAGCCGGCCGAAGCAAGGGCAAGAAGGCTGCGTATGACTGAACCAGAGGGCACCGAGGGCCGGCGCTTGGCGGAGACGCTGGAGGCGCTCACGGAGATCAGCGGAGTCGTGGGCGGAGTGCGGGCAGCAGAGGATGGATTTCCACTGGCGACGCGGCTCGGCGGCGTGCATGACCGCGAGGGAATGGCGGCGGCGGCGGCGGCGATCGGGCAGTTGGCCGGGCAGACGCTCGGCCGCCTCGGGAGAGGAGCGCTGCAATTAGCGGTGCTGGAGGCGAGCAGAGCCACCTTCGTCGTGAGACCGACGGCAGTGGGGTTCCTCATGGCGGTGGCAGAACCCGAGGCAGATGTGAGCTTGATAGCGACTGAAATGCAGCGAGCTGCGGCAGCGCTCGAGCAGGCTGCGTCCGCTCTCGCTGGATCCTAGGTGATGAAGATGACTCAGACAATGGGGCTGATCATCCAGATAGAGGACCTGGCGGAGCTGGAGGAAGTACTCAAGGAGATGCTGCGCGGCTCGCAGGCGCAGTGCGTTCTGCTCATAAACCAAGACGATGGCAGCCTGATCGGCTTGCAGGGAGACACGACTGCCCTGGACACTACCTCACTGGCGGCGCTGGCGGCGGGCGCGTTCGCTTCTGCGGGGGAGATCGCACGGTTGATCGGCGAGCCGGAGTTCGACGTGTTGTACCACCAAGGCAGGCGGCGGCACGTACACGTCAACCTGGCGGGAGAGCACGGGCTGCTGATGACGATCTTCGATGATAACACCACGGTGGGCATGGTGCGCCTGTGCGCGCGCAAGGCCGCCGTGCGCATTCGGGTGGTGCTCTCCGGCTAGCCTGCCGAAGATGAAGACAGCCCCGCGGTGCACCCGCGGGGCCGTTCCTCAAGCACCTCTTGAGGTCCTTCGCTACTTCTCGCTCCAGCTAATCGCCTCAGACGGGCATGCGTCGATGGCCTCCTCGACGTCGCTCTCGCCTGCCCCGGTGGGATTCTTCACGACAGCAATGTCGTTCTCTCCCATTTCGAAGACGTTAGCACACACATCTACGCATGCGCCGCAGCCAGTGCACAGGTCCGCATCTACCACAGGCACCTTCATGCTCTCATCACCTCCGACGAGTTTCTCTTGGTCAGCGCCATGCTCCCATAGGCGGAAGCCCTGGGATGTTCTGCGATGGCTCTGCTTTTCCTCCTCTGTCAGGACACAACTCTGTCAGGACACAACTCTGTCAGGACACAACTCTGTCAGGACACAAGTGCGCGGTGGAGACTCCGAGACAGGGACCCGCCGGGAGGAATGCCGCAGAAGGAGGGCGGAATGGCCGCGACCACTGGATTGACCGTCCCGGCTGAAGTTCTTCTCTGCCCGCCCTGTCAAGGAGACGAGGATGCCATAACTCAGGCTCTGCCTGTTTAGCCGGGACGGCCAGTACACTATACCAACAACAGCCGCGATCGTATGGCGCGTTCCTGAACAGGGAGGCGAGAAATGTCAAGGTATTGAGACATGAGAAGTGACGGCAAGAGACATCAGGGAGACTGGGGGCAGGCAGCCCGGCGGACGTGGTGGCACCGGGTGGGTTCGAACCACCGACATAGCGGTTATGAACCGCTCGCTCTACCCCTGAGCTACGGTGCCGCTCTGCAGGACATGATAGCGAAAATGCGGGCCAGGGACAAGAGGGAAAGAAAGAGCGCCGCGTCAGGAACTGCCCACCGCGGCGCGGGCTCGGCGGAAACGCTCGCACCAGACTGCGACGGCCGCGAGGTCCGGCCAGGGCAGTGCCACACGATAGGCTCGTTCGTCGAGGGCGATCTGAAAGCTGTGGCGGAAGGCGGCCACCTTGGGCGGGAACTGAGTTGCTCTTAGGCGCCGATCAATCGGGCGCATGACCATCCCCTGGTCATCGTAGGCGGAGAACCGCGTAGCCTCGCGCAGGCGCGCGTAGGCCGGGGCGAGTCGGGTAACCTCTCGCCACTCATGCACGGCGTCTTCAGTATCGCCCTTGAAGTAGCATACGAGGCCCAGGTTGCCATGCACGACGGGGTCATCGGGCCGCCACTCGAGGACCTGTTTGAGATGGTTGGCGGCCTCGGCAAGCATTTGGTTCTTGGCGTAGGCAAGGCCGAGGTCGTTGTGGCCTTCAGGCGATTTGGGCGCGAAGATGAGGACGCGCTCGTAGCACTCGATGGATTCGTTCAGCCGCTCGTCCTTGTAGTAGGCGAGGCCGAGGTTGGTGTGGGCGTCGGGATTCGCGGGTTCGAGTCTTGCCAGGGCGGCGAAGTGCTCAGTGGCGAGGGGGAGATCGTCCATTTCCAGCGCAGCGTGGCCGGCCACGTCTCGTGCGGCGGGGAGGTGGGGATCGAGCGTGGTGGCATAGTGGGCCTGCTCGGCAGCAGCAGCGAGGTCTCCTTCCAGGTAGTAGGTCAGGGCCAGGTTTGAACGGGCGATAGCGCTGCGGGGCATGACGTCGGCGGTCCTGCGGAACTGCTCGGCCGCCTCCACGAGGCGGCTCTGAAAGAGCCGGATGACGCCGATCACGTTGAAGACGTCCGGGAAGTCCGGATAGAGAGTGAGGAGTTCGTCTGCCTCTCTCTCGGCCTCGTCGAGCATGTCCGCCATGCAGTAGGCGATGGCGCAGTTGTAGCGTGCAAGAGCATGGCGGGGGCTGAGGCGTACCGCGGCCCGGAAATGATCCAACGCCTGGCGCGGACGCCCGCCCAGGTAGACGGCCACGCCGAGATTCAATATCACCTCTATGCTCTGGGGATTGATCTCGTAGGCTCTCTCCAGTTCGGTCACGGCTTGGTCCACGAGTTCCTCGCGCAGCATGAGGGTGCCGGCGTTGTAGAGGACATAGAAGTCTCCGCGGCTCACCACGGCGGCTCTGCGCGCGGGTTCGAGCGCTCTCCTGCGGTTTCCGAGGCGGTACCACGCGATGGCTCTCTGGATCAGGCCCCAGGCATGGTCAGGGGCGACCCGGGCCAGCGCCGAGAGGTCCTCGACGGCGGCCCGAGGGCGGCCGTTCAGGGCGGCACAAAGGCCTCGATTGTAACGAGCCGCGATGTGGCTGGGATTCCGGCGAAGGGCACCTGTGAAGTAGCGCGAAGCCACTTCGAGGTCACCGCGGGACTGATGGATAACCCCGAGGTTGCACAGGACCTGGGGTGATCGGCGGCCAGCCGCCAGCACCCGCTCCAGCTCGGCAATGGCCTTGTCAATCTCGCCCTGGCGGGCCAGTACGAGCGCGAGCGCGTTGCGCGCGGGGAGGTCCGTGGGGTCGAGTTCTGTGGCTGCTCGAAATGCCTCTCCTGCAGCGGCGAGCTGGCCCAAGCTCCAATAGGCAAGGCCCAGATTCCAAAGCAGGACGGCGGAATCGGACATTCGCGACCGGATTCGCTCGAACTCCTCCAGCGCCCGCGCCCGCCGTCCTGATGTGGCGAGCGCCACCGCGAAGTTGTGGTGGGCGGTCGGGGATCCGTCCGAGGAATCAAGCAGCCGCTGCAGGACCTGCTCGACCTTCCCGTGCGCGCCTTGCAGCCAGAGAACAGCGGCGAGGCGAAGGTTGGCATCCTTATCTCCGGCGTCCGACTCCAGCGCTTCCTCGCAGCTGATCTGTATGCGAGAGAGTGCGCGCGCACTCAGCCAGCCGAGAACACAGCACATCACGGCCGCCCACGCCTGGCGGAAGGTCCTGAGGACCGGGCCCGGCAGCACGCCAAGGCCGCCACCGACGATAGCTCCGAAGAGTACACTAGAGAGATAGGAAGTCGCGGTGGCGGGCCCGGGGGAGCGAACGCGAACCAGCACAAGCCCAAGCACAGCCCCAAGGGCGAGACAGAGGCCGAGCCACGCGTACCATCCGCTCCGGCCCTCCGTGTGGCGCGTTAGTACGCCGCCCTCCGGAGCACTCTCGAGCGGCGATCCGCAGGCCATGCAGCTTGCCTGCTGTGCTGGATTCGCCGCTCCGCACAGGCGACAGACCAAGCCGCCCCTCCCTCACGCCGGTGCGCGCTTATGACCCGGGCACCGACGGCGAAGACAGGATACCACAAACCCGCGACGGATAACAGCTCTCGATCCGGTGATCGGAGGGCTCGGAATCCCGGCCTCGCAAGCAGGCGCGCCGAGGAAGGCGATTCTCGTGGCATGAGGGGTGTGCTATACTGGCTCGGCGGGCGGCCAGGGGTGCCGCACGACCTGGGTTTCAGGCGGAGAGGTAGCGTGTGGTTCCATGTCTTGGCCGGAGGGGCTGGCGTACTGCTCATCCTGTGGTATGCGGTGGCGATGGCGTGGTCATCCTCCGTTGCCAAGCACCGGCCCGAGCTGCACGGGACGGTCCAGCGCACGCGGTATGGATGGAAGTGCCCCCGTTGCGGCCGCGCGCACGTACCTGCGTGCAAGGTCAACAAGTGTGGGGGGCCGCTGGTATGGGTGCAGCGGGAGACGCGCATCAAGTGCACGCGCTGCTACCGGCATTTCGTTGCGCACCCTATGTTGTTCCGGCAGTTGCCGCAGCCGAGGCCGATGTGGTGTCGGCAGTGTAACTGCATCGGAGTGGTAAGGGACTGGAAGGTCAGCTAGGGAGAGTTCTGGCCAGCGTTACCCAGGTGTATCTCGGTCGAAAGCCCAGCGCGCGGTGGTAGAGATCCCAGGCCACCCGGTTGTCTTTCCACACGTGCAGATGGACCCCGTCGGCGCCGGCCTCCCTTGCCGCCTCAATGGCCTGGATTACGACCAGCTTGCCGAGGCCCTTTCCCCGCCAACGCGGGGCAACTTGGACGTTAGTGAGGCCGAAGAGCCGGCGGCCATATTCCCGCGCGTACTCGGGCCAGGGACCAAAGGCAGTGGCGGCAATCGTCTCCAGGTCGAGCACCAGTTCAACCGAGGTACGGTCGGGGAAGAATCGTGAGGATAGCGCGCGCCGGCGCACCTGGAGGCCCCACTGTCGGGCGCTCCGCCACAGCTCACCTGCCAGCGTATGCAAAGTCTCCAGGTGCTCGCCCTCTGCAAAGTCGATCTCCGGTGTTGCGTACTCGGCAACGGGAGCGAACCCCGACTCGGCCGCGACGTCGAGCAGGTCGCCGCGCTCGAGGCTGAGTCCAGGGGACTCATAGGCGCCTGCAATGCCGTTGTAGAAAGGTTGTGCCCCGTAGACCCAGCTGGGCCCGAGCAGCACCTTGTGGGCACCCGCCTCGGCCAGCCGGTCAACGGCGGCTGTCAGGAGGTCGCGCTCCAGGACGGGATCAGATGGCGCGGCCACCACGGCATATATCTGTCCTTCTCTGGGGTTAGCTCTTCGCGCCGAGGCCTCACTCCACAAGTTCGTGCGCGGCCCGAAGTGAACGAAGCCCTGGATGCGGCTTCCCTGGGCCGCCACGAGCAGCGCGCCGGGCTCGAAGGATGGCTGGCCCACGGTCCTGCGAATCACGTCTGTCTCATCGACGCGCACGAAGTTCGGCGTTCCGAGGAAAGTCTGGTTCCAAACCTCGGTAAGATCAGGCAGATCATCGCGTCGATAGGGCCGCAGCTTTGCCATGTGATGGAGATGGGTTCCCGTTCTTGGCACGCTCCACGGGCGCGATTCTCTGAACGGCAGGCTCTGTCCTGCGTGCGGATCCATCTTGACACAACCTATACTACCTGGAGACCATCCCTTGAGCAGCATTCAGTCAGCCAGTCGAACGAGGAGTCCAGAGTGAGGACCCGGAGCGTACGCAGCCTGCTTCTGACGCTGTTGGTGCTGGCAGTTGCCGCGCCGACTTGGGCGGCTTCCGTCGAGGAGGAGGTGAGCCTGGGGAAACAGGTGATGGCCCAGGTGCGACAGTTCGGGCTTACGGACGATCCGAGCTTGAACAAGATCGGCGAGAGACTAGCCGAGGTCGTGAAGCGTGAGGATCTCCCCTGGCGATTCTGGGTGATCGAGGATTTGCACATCTATAACGCGTTCGCCGCCCGCGGCGGCTTTGTGTTCATCACTCGGACCTACTACGAGAAGCTCAACGATGACGAAGCGGCCTTTGTGCTGGGGCATGAGATGGCCCACGTGGATCTGGGGCACCACGGGAGACAGGCCAAGCGGAGCCGGAACGCCAACCTGGGCAATCTGCTGCTCAAGGTGCTGATTGAGGGGCGGGGGAGCTGGGGAACGGCAATCGATGTGGGGTCGACGGCATACGTCACCCGCTACAGCCGGGTGCTGGAACGAGAGGCCGACTTGGCGGGCTACCAATACGCGAACGCTGCAGGCTACGACGCGCGGGCAGCCGTGACAGCCCTGAGCAAGCTCGGCGAGCAGCCAGCCGTGCATCCGTGGATCGTCAACATCTACTCCACACATCCACTCCTGAGCAGCCGGGAGGACAGGCTGGCCGCACTCGGCGGCGAGGAGCCGGAGGAGATTCCGGCGCCGGAGCCATCGCCCAGCCACGCACGAAACCTGACACAGGGACTCGACCCCTTCGACCCGCCGCGCCCGATCGCCGTGCGCATACTGGCTCCCGATGGCAAGCAGGAAGAGAACCAGCGAGAGAACCGGTGGGAGAACCGGTGGGAGAGCCGGTGGCGAAAGGATTTCACGAAGCACCTGCATCGTCGGCTGGTTCCCCTGGGATTCGAGATCGCGGGCGATGACCTGATGTACACGCCGAACATCGGCGATCCGGTGGAGGCGGCACGGAGCCGGGAGGCTCGTTATCTGCTGCTGGCGACGGTCCACCGGATGGAGAGTGAGGAGACAGGGCCGGCCGAGCTGAGTGGCACTCCGGTTCGCGCCACGGTGGAGGTAGCCGCATGCCTGATAGCGGTAGAGGACGGATCGGAGATCTGGGCGGGACGTTTCGCAGAGGAAAAGGATGGACGCGATGTCCTGCCCACAGATCCGGAGACCCTGTACACGGATACCTGTGTGGGCGCGCTTGCCGAAGCGGCCGCGGGGGAGATAGCCGCCGCGTGTGCGAAGGCCATCGGGGCCGAGCCAGCCGAGGACCCCGACGAGGGGGGCCAGGCGACAGGTGCGGCTGCGAGGGCCGCGGTCGAGGCCGCGGACAGGGAGAAGGCGATTCCACCTCGCAGCTAGTCTCCTCGACGTTCCCCCGCCGGGATTAGCCACAGACTCGCCAGACTGAGGCGGGGCTGTGTTTGGAGGGAGCAGCATGGGAAAGAAACGCTTCGCGTTGATCGGCGCGGGCCTGTTTGGCGAGATCCATGCCAAGGCCTACGAGAGTCATCCAGAGGCCGAGTTCGCCGTGGTGTGCGACTTGAACCGAGGAAGGGCGAGGGAGATCGCGCTGAAGTACCACGCCAGACGGTACTGCACCGACTGGCGTGAGGTGATTCTAGATCCAGGGGTGGACGCGATTTCGGTCGCCACCCCCGACTTCGCGCATACGGAGATAGCGGTTGCGGCGGCGCGGGCGGGGAAGCACCTGCTGGTCGAGAAGCCCCTCGCCATGACGGTGGAGGAATGCGAGCAGATCATCGGCGCGGCGAAGGAGCAGAAGGTCAAGTTGATGGTGGACTTCCACAACCGGTGGAGTCCCGCCTTTCATGAGGCGCATCGTCTGCTTGGGGAGGGGGAGCTCGGCGACCCCAGGTTCATCTACTTCCGGCTGAGCAACACGACGTTCGTGCCCCTGAAGATGCTGTCCTGGGCGGAGAAGTCGTCCTCGCTCTGGTTTCTGGGGAGTCACGCCATCGACATGGTCTGCTGGCTGATCGGAGAGTGGCCGCATCGGGTTTACGCCGTGTCCAGACGCGGGGTGCTGACAGAGAAGGGGGTCGATGTGCCCGACTTGTTCCACAGCACGCTGGAGTTCCCCGGCGGCGCGGTGGCCTCCGTAGAAAACTGCTGGCTGCTGCCGGAGTCGGCGCCCAGTGTCGTCGACCTCAAGTGCGAGATAGTCGGCTCGGAGGCGACCATCAACATCGACACCTCCTCCAACCGGACCGTGGAGATCGCGGACGCGAAGGGACTTCGATACGCGGAGATGCTCGGCGGGTCCGTGGTGCACGGCAGGCAGGTAGGGTTCGCGGTGGAGAGCATCAGGCATTTCGCTGACTGCGTCGTGAACGATAGAGAGCCTCTGGTGCCGGGGGAGGTCGGGCTGGAGGTGACGCGCGTGGCATGCGCCATCGAGCGGTCGGCGGAAACGGGGGAACCTGTAGTGATCGAGCGATGAAGAGGCCGCTC
>JAUVSA010000188.1 GCA_030597345.1 Bacillota bacterium | reverse complement strand
TCGGAAGTATCGACCCCGCCTCGCGCTCGCACCCGCGCCTTCCTCAAGATCCAGGACGGCTGCGGCCACCGCTGCACCTACTGTGCTGTGCCGGACGCGCGCGGCCGACCCGCCAGCAAACCCATGTCACAAGTGCGGGAAGAGATGAGGCACCTCGCGGATGCCGGCGCGCAGGAGGTCATCCTCTGCGGCATCCGCCTCGGCGCCTACGGAAGAGATCGGGATGAGGACAGTCTGGCCGCACTGCTCCACGAGATGCGCGACATCGGCATCCCCCGCCTCAGGCTCAGCTCCCTTGAGCCCATGGACGTGGATGACGGTTTAATCGCCGAGATCGCCGACCACCCCCGCCTCTGCCATCATCTCCACCTACCCCTACAGTCTGGAGACGACATGGTCCTCGCCGCCATGGGCCGTGGCTATACAGCCGCCGACTACGCGGACCTCGTGCGCCGCGTCCGCCGCGCCTGGCCCAACGTCGCCCTCACCACCGACATCATGGTCGCCTTCCCGGGAGAGACAGAGGAGCAATTCCAGCGCACCGCCGACTTCGTGCGGGAGATGGCATTCTCCCGCGTCCACGTTTTCCCGTTCTCCCCGCGAGCCGGCACCCCGGCCGCGGCGCTCCCCGGCCAGACAGCGTCCCACGTCCGGCGTGACCGGGCCCAACACATGCTGTCCCTCGCCCACGACCTCGCCCGCGCCGCCGCCCGCGCCTGGGTCGGCCGGCAGGTCTCCGTCCTCTTCGAGCAGCCGGATGAAGCGGGCCGACTCACCGGACTGACCGAGCACTACCTTCGGGTCCGTTGCGCGGGACCTGACGATTGGCTGGGCCGCATCGTCGAAGGTGTCCCCCGACTCGAAACCGCGGGCGAGCTCACCGCCTAGGTCTGACGCTTCCTCCTCCCGCTGGGTCTCCCCTGCCCATCTCCCGGCCTGTGCACACGCAGCGCCGGATGTGGCACATACGCAAGTGGAGGCCGACCAGTCAACCCTAACCGCACTCCAAGTGCCCGCCTACTCGCACCTTGCGCCCTGATCTTCTTCGCGGCGTTCGCCTTCCGTCTCGCTTACGCCCTAACGCGGCCCGTGCCTGTTTCCGCGGACACCTCCTACTACCTAGTGGTCGCGGAGAACCTCTACTCCGGACGCGGCTTCGTCGTCGACTATCTCTGGAACTACCTGGCTGGTTTCCCCAAAGGCCTGCCGGTCCCAAGCAATGAGTATTGGATGCCCGGCACCTCCCTTGTCGCGGCCGCCGCCTTCTCTATCGCCCGCAGCACCTCACTCCGCGTGGCGCAGCTGCCGGCACTCCTCTTCGGCGCGCTCCTCTGCGCCATCACCGCCTGGATCGCCGGCATTCTGTCCCGTCGGCGCGATGTCGCCCTCCTCGCCGGCGCCGCGGCCGCCGTCAATTACTACCTCGTCGAGCTCTCCCTCTCCCCGGACCATTTCATGCTCAACGCCGTGTTGGTCAACCTCGCCCTCCTCGCCCTGTGGTCCGCCTGGCGCGGCCGCACCTCGTTCGCCCTGCTCGCCGGCGCGCTCGCCGGCCTCACCTATCTTACTCGCACCGACGGCGGCCTGCTTCTCATTGTCGCCGCTCCCTTGGCGTTCGCGCTGTGGCGGCGCGGTGAGCGCCCACGCGCCGTTCGCCTCGCCGGGTACTTCGTCATCGCCTTCGCCCTCGTCGCCGCTCCCTGGTGGATCCGCCAGACCATCGTCTTCGGCAGCCCCTCCGGCGCCGGCCCGCTCCGCACCGCCTTCTTGACCGACTACAACGACCTCTTCCGCCTTGACCAGTCCCACCTCAATCTCCGCCACTACCTCGACGTAACGTACCTGCTCTCCCTCGACGGCAAGATGGGCGTCGCCGGGGTCGGCCTCCGCCTCCTGCTCAAGGCTGTCATGCTCTTCGGCCCTCTGGCCGCCGCTGGACTTCTCTTTCGAGGCCTCCGCCGCTCATCCGTGCCGTGGTTGATCTACTTGCCGATAGGGTTTGTGACGCCAGCCCTCCTGGTTCCCTTCCCGGCCCTTCGCGGCGGCCTCTGGCACATCATGCCCGCCTTCGTTCCCATTATCCTCGCCCTCGCCGCCTGCTCTGGCGTCTTCATCCTCGACCTCGCCAGGCGTTCCAGACATCCGGCTGCCCGCCCCGCCGCCTGCCTTGCCCTCGTCGTCTGTTTCCTCTCCCCGTGCTTCTGGTGGCTCTTCCCTCCCCCGGCCGCCCGCCATCCCCAGTCCCTTTACCCACCCGTCGCCCTCGATGCCGTCCGCGCCCTCGGCTCCTCACCCGCGCCCGCGCTGACCGACAGCGCCTGGGGGCTCTACCACGTGGCTCGCATCCCGTGTGCCCAGTTCCCCACCGACGGTGCGGCCGCGGCGCTCCGCCTCGCTGACTCCATCGGTGCGGCCTATCTCATCACCCGCGCTGACGCAACGAAGAAGATCCCATCACTGGCTGAGGTGGTGAACCATCCCCGCTTCCAGCCCCTGGCCCGTTACCCGGCCGGCGACACCCGGCTCCTCGTCTACCGCATCCTACCGGCTTCTCCCCAGCCCCCTCAGTCGCCCTCCGACAGCCGCCGCAGGATATCCCAGTAGGCCCCCCGGTAGCCCTGCTTGATCGCCTCCACCAGCCGCTCATTGTCGCTGTAGTTGTAAGCCTCAGTCCCCGCCTCCGCGGTCGGGAAGAAGAACCTCTCATCCCCGCCGACCAGATCGGCAACATACTCCGCGGCCCCGTCTCCCAACTCCGAGGACAGGTAGAAAACCGGAGCCAGGAAATCGGCATTGTCCTCCACCGCCCCTCGCAGTCGATGCATCGACCGCAGATTCGGGTTGCTCTCCACCGGACCCTCCGCGCGCACCGACTCGCTCAGCCGCGTCCCCTCGTAGATGCGCACCCCCAGCGAGACTCCAACTCTCGACGGCGATATCTGTTTCATCAGCTCGATCGTCCGTGCCACGCTCTCCCGCGTCTCTCCCGGCCCCCCGAGCAGTAGATCGTACATGAACAAGAGACCGGCCTCTCGGCACGCCTCGGCCGTTCCCCACAGATCGACCGCGCGAAAATCCCGCCCCAACTCGGCCAGCATCCGGTCATCCCCACTGTCTGCTCCGAAGTTTATGCCCACACACCCGGCCTTCCCCATCGCTCGCGCCAGCTCCAGCGTGAAGCCCTCCGGCGTCGCATACGTGTACCACCGTGCTCTCTCCCCGATGCCCTGCCGGGCGAGTTCCTCGCACACGGCCAACGCGTGCTCCATTGGCACATTGAATTCGCTGTCACACAAGTGGAAGTGATCGATCCCCTGCGCCAGAAGCGTCGCGAACTCGTCCCCCACCTGGACCGGACTCCTCATTCGCACCCGCCGTCCCTTGCCCACCGGGTCCGCACAGTAGACGCAGCTCCGGTCGCACCCCCGCTTCGTCTCGATACCGGCCTGGCCCCCCTCCACAAAGTACCGTCTGTTATCCAGCAGACTGCGAGTCCGGCCCGGCAACCCCTCCACCGGCCCCAGCCCCGGCGGATTGCTCTTCACCTCGTTGCCATCTCGCCACACCAGCCCCGGCACTCGCCTGACCTCGCACTCCCCCACCAGCTCCTGCGCCAGCATCGCCAGCGCGATCTCCCCATCCCCTCTAATCCCGTAGTCCACGTCGGCAGCCGCCAGAATCGGCCCTGGAAAGACCGAGTATCCACTCCCACCAACCACCAGCGGCGCCTCCGTGTGCCTTCGCATGACATCCACGAGCCGGACGAACTCGGGAAGGAAGTCCTCGCCGCTCGCCAGGTAGCAGTCATCCGTGTTCCGCAGCGTCAGTCCCACCAGTGTCGGGGTGATCTCCCCCAGCCGCTCCGCGATCGCAGTCTCCGGGTCCGACTCGAAGCAGAGGTCCAGCAGCCCAACCCGTATCCCCTGCGCATGGAGCACATCCGCCACGTAGTCCAGCCCCAGCGGGGCTACCGGGGGCCGCAGCCGGTTGCAGTTCACCAGCAGCACTTCAGCTCCCATGCCGCACCTCTTCCTCCCGCTCCCTCGATTCGGTGGCATGCCTCCCTTCACACATTGTCCTCAAAATCATCACACAAACTTTCCGTTCAAGCGGGAACTTTCTCCGCTCCTGTGCGTCTAATACAGTGAAGTCGGATCAGGAGGGACAGTCGGATCCAGACGAACTTGCGACACCGGAACAAGCAGATGATAGCCAGCCCGTGGAGTTTGGCGCTGCTGCCGTAGTCTGCCCTCCTGTTCCGCAATAACTAAGCCGCCCTCCCTCCTACGCCAGGGGGAGTACGTGCCCCGGGGTACCCCGCCGTCCCCGGGGCACGCGTACATCTAGTGGTGTCTCCTAGTGGTGTCTCCCTCGCCCCGCGCGACCGTCGTCAGTCCCCCTCTCCCGCTCCCGCCTGCTTCGTCGCAAGGTCATAGACCGAGCCGTTCACGCGCTCCATCACCTCCACCAGTGCTGTGTACGCCTCATCGCGAATATCGACCACGCCGTAGTTGCTGTCCTCGCCATCGAACCTTCCCTCTGCCGGCTGATCGGAGTGCGCGAACCAGTGGTAGCCGACAACCAGTGGCAGCCCC
>JAUVSA010000076.1 GCA_030597345.1 Bacillota bacterium | reverse complement strand
TTATCTGCTGTCCAAGGTCCCGAGCTTCTACCACATCGGTCGCATCGAGCCGATGTGGGAATCGGCGTTCATCAACCGCATCCCCACGTGGTGGGGTCCCTCTTCGCTGTCTGCGGTCGACGGCTACTTCCTGGGCGGGGCCGCTGTCCCGTGGTCGGAGTGGGCGCTGCCGATGGCCGCCTGGGGATCCTTCATGGTGGCCCTCTTTGTCGCCAATGTCTGTCTCCTCGTCCTCGTGCAGAAGCAGTGGATCAGGCGCGAGAGACTGACTTTCCCCCTGGCGCAGATACCCCTCGAGACCGTTGACGAGGCGCGCAACGGAAGCCAAGCCGCGCGCCTGCCCGTCAGCGGAGCCTTCTGGGCAGGGATGGCCATCGCCGCGGTTATCGGCTTCGTGAGCCAGCTCTCTCAGAGACTGCCCGCTATGCCGTCGCTTCCCCTGCAGTACACCGTCATGAGCCCGACCTTCGTCGGTCCGCTCTCCGCCCTGGGGACTCTCGAGATATGGCTCTACCCCTGGTTGATCTCACTCGCCTACATCATCCCGGCGGAGCTCTCTTTCTCCGTCTGGTTCTTCTGGCTGGTCCGGATCGGCCTATGCGCTCTGGCGATCAACTTCGGGGCCGACCCGGGCTCGGCCGAAGACTGGTGGCGGTGGGAGTTCCCGGCCCCCACGAACCAGGCCACCGGGGCCCTCGCGGCGCTCTCCCTCTGGGCGCTGTGGACTGCGCGGAGACACCTCGCGCGCGCACTGCGCATTGCCTTCAGCCGCCGCCCTTCAGGTGAGGACCGCGATGAGCCCCTGCCGTATCGATGGGCGCTTCTCGGCTTCGCGGTGTGCTCCAGCTGGCTCGTCGCCTTCTTCGTCCTCTCCGGCTGCCGGCCCATCTTCGGGATAGCCTATGTCGCTTTCCTGGTGGGGCTCTACCTCGCCTATGCCCGGCTTCAGGCGGAGGCCGCCCTCGACCCCTTCTTCTGGTGGTTCAACGACATCGCGGGGATGACCGTGGGCATGCGAAACCTGCTGCCCCAGGAGACGATGACCCTGTACCATATGAACTGGGCCGGCGCGCCCCTGCCCAGCAGGATCTTCAGCGCCTGCTCGCTCAACACCCTCACCGCCTTCAAGCTCGCGGACGCGAGTGGCACGAGCCTGCGGCGACTCACCCACTTGCTGGTCGCCGTGTTCGTAATCGCTCTCGCCCTTGGCATGTTCGTGACGTTGACCGCGATGTATCACCACGGCTTCTCGATGACAGCGGCCGCCAAGGGCGACTACTTCGTCGCGTGGGCGCTCCTGGACGATGGCTACGCTATGTTGTACGACATCACGGGCGAGGAGGGCTGGCAGCCGGAGGCGATGTTCTACATCTTCCCCGGTGGGGTGATGACTGTCTTCCTCGGGCTGATGCGGCTGCGCTTCGTGTGGTGGCCGTTCCATCCCATCGGCTATCTGCTGTCCAACAGCCTCGCCCAGGCCATGGGTACCTTCCCGTTCCTGCTGGCGTGGGTCCTCAAGGTCTTGGTCAGCCGCTACGGGGGCCTGCGCCTTTACCGCCAGACGATACCACTCGCCATCGGGCTGATCGTAGGCGATCTGCTCAACAGCTCGATCTGGAACATCATCGGGTTGATCACGCGCGGCCGATTGTAGCCGGGTCCGGGAGGGGCGGGGAGGGAACAGGAGTCGGGTCCTGTCTGCCCTGGCCGTGGGCTCATATGGGCACGTAGGAGCGCGTGCACGCGCCGCCGATTAGCTTGCCTTCCCGTCAGGGATCCCGGCTAGTCCAGCACCTCGCCAGTCACGAGGATGGACCCGACATACCATTTCGTCCCGTCGTAGCGCGCGGGGTCGTCCATCGTGACTCCCCGCTCCGCCAGGAACTTGGCCTTGTCGGGCTGCTCGGGGTGGATCTCGAAGGTCACGGTGTGGACGCCGTCCGGCAGGTCGGCAGCGGCGATCATCACGGTGATCCGATGCCCCTCCGACCAGGAGTCAAACCGGGGGATGATCTTCGGCTCCCGGTCGTCGATGGTGACGATGATCTGGCCGCAATCGGGCCCCATCAGATCGTACATCATGAGGCTGGCGCCATTGAAGCGGAAGGAGATGCTCTCTCCCGGTCTTTCCGCCACCCACAGCGTGTCCAGCTTATCGCCGAACTCGATCCCCCCGCGGAGCTCCCTCATCGCAGCATCGTCGACGAGGTCGAGCTTCCGCCACCCGGAGCTCAGCCGGGCCCGGTCCACTGGGATCGGCCTCGCTGATTCGAAGTTGTCCTCGCGGAATGGCTCAGGAAGTGCGTGCGGCCCCGGCTGACCGAGGTCCTTCATCTTCTCCATCGAGCGCGCCACGGCCTCCGCGTAGAGCCGATGGCCGGCCTCATAGGGGTGGGCGCCATCCATGGAAAACAATATCTTATCGCCGAGCGCTGCCTTCTCCTCCTCGGTCTCAGGCCACTTGCCCGTGAAGAGAAGCTTGCCCTCCTTCTCGAGGCGCGCCACCTCCACCCCCATGTGGATGGTCGGGAGGTCGTAGTGCTCGGCGATGTCCGTGTGCTCGGCGTAGGTGTGGGGGACGTTGCCCTGCCGCAGGCCCTCCGTCATCCCCTGCCAGACCACGAAGACGAAGCAGATATCGAGATCGGGCCGGGTCCGCCAGGCCTTGCGAACGATCCCCTCCATCGACCTGTGGATTTGTTCTGTGGAGGCGTAGCCGTCGTTCACCGCGAACTCGACGAAGAGCAGATCGGGGTTGTGCTGGAGCACATCGCGCTCCAGCCGGAAGACGCCCAGGGGCGAGCCGGTGCCGGAGATGCCGGCGTTGATCCCTTCGATCTTCGCCTCGGGATACTGCTCCTGGAACCACTCCGCGGTCATGGTCCGCCACCCGGGGGCATTGGTGATACTACCGCCGAGGTAGGCAATGCGAACACTGTCGCCGCGCGCCAGCTTCCGAAGGACGTTGGGCAGCCCCCCGCGGGGGACACACTCAGGCGGCATGCCCGGGGAGTGTTCGTCAGCGCTCCCGGTGGCGCAAGCCATCGGCAGCACCAGGGAGAACATGCCCAATAGGGTCAGCCACGAACTCATGAATCGGACTCCTTGTTCTCTGTCGTGAAGTTGGCTGCAGCGGTCAGGTTCGCATGAAACCTGTGCCCCGGACGTCCCCCGAACGCTAAGCCGCTGCCTCCATAGTTTCCGTTAGTCGTCACAAGCACCTGTGCGCCGGGGTCACACAGCCATGAGACCGTTCCCGGAGCGTCTCTAGTGCCCTGCCTGAGGACGATTCGGACTCACCGGCCGAACATGAGGTGTCTCACGCCTCCTTGCCCGCTGCAACTGGTGTCGCGGGGGTCCGAACAGCACTGGCGGGCCGCCGGCCAGCGTTGTATCAAGAGCCAACAAGTCCGCCAAGAGAACCCTCCGGGTCAGGGCCGAAGGCGTGGAACATAACAAGATGGCGGACGACGGCCACGCAAGAAGTGGCCTGAGCTGGCTTCGGCGAGCACCGGTCAACAGAATAGCGATGGCAGGTGACCTCTGAAGGCCCGGGGGAAGCACCCCGGGCCTTCAGCGCGTCGCCTGGGCAGTCTGAGGAGAAGAGGCAACCAAGGTGGCGACAGAGGAGCAGAGGCGAGGGAGCGAAGGGCCAGCCGATGAGGCGATCCAGAGGGAGGAACGCAGTGAGGAGCTGCGTGCCGAGGCGGACCGCCTCGCTCAGACTGTGGTCGAACTGAAGGCCGAGAACTTGGCCTTGAAGTCCAAGCTCCAGTGGAGGACGTGGGCGGTTGAGATTCTCCTGCTGATCCTCGCGGCGACAATCGCAACGGCGTTCCTGCGGTGAGGGGAAGCGCCGTGATGGCGGCGATATATGCCTTCGTGCGTCTCCCGGGATTGGGCGCCGTCCGGACATTTCACTCCCACTGGCAGGGAGACAAGGAGCCAGCCGGAAAGATTGCTGCCAAGACAAGGGCCTACATGGGCTCGGTAGTGGGACGGTTGAGCTGATGCTTAAGTGCCTCAACTGTGGGAAGAAGATACGGTTCGGCTCCTACTGCACGGTGCGGTGCATGAACGAACATACCATTAGGAGCAAGCGGGACATCGGGCGGACCACACTCAAGACAAAGTCAGCCAGAAAGCGTGCCCTCATCAAAGAAAGGGGCCACAGGTGTGAGCGGTGCGGTAGAGGGAAGTGGATGGGCAAGCCTATTCCTCTCATTGTCTTCCACAGGGATAGTGACACCGAGAACTGGAAGCTTGACAGTGTTATGTTGCTATGCCCGAACTGTAGGGCTTACGTGCGAACTTGGCTCAGGAGCGGCCAGAGATGACGCGGTGGCCCGGCGATGCTCACCGGCGGTAGTGAACGGCGTGTAACGAAACGAGCATTGGTCTTCCTATCACCAGGCGCGCCCCTCGAGTGACCCTGGCACCCACACACCAGCGCGGAATCCGACTTCCGCGCCCCACCCCCCCTCACGATCCGTCGGCGTCGGCCTCCCGCGCTAGCTCTGCCCCCCGTGCCAGCGCTTGCTGGTTGATCGCGATCAAGTGCTCATACCCTTTCCCCGCCAACAGCCGCATCGCGTTCTCAACGCTCTCTGGAGAAACGATCGGTCGCTTCTCCAGAAAAGCCCCCAGCATGATCACATTCGCCACCCGCAGATTCCCCAGCTCCTCCGCCACGTCGTTGGCGGGAATGGACAGCATCTCACAGGTGTCGTTCTCCGGCCTGGCCCGCACCAGGGAGCTGTTTAGGACGAAGAGTCCCTCCGGCTTCACGCGGTGGGCGAGCCGGTCCAGTGAGGCCTGGTCCATGATCAGCAGGGAGTCGGCCAGGGAGACCTCGGGGGAGCCGATTCGCTGCGAGGCGACGATGATCGTGCAGTGCACCGGGCCCCCGCGCATCTCCGGCCCGTAGGAAGGCGCCCACACGACTTCCCTGCCCTCGGCAAGCGCCGCGTTGGCAAGGAGCTGGCCGGCCAGCACCACGCCTTGCCCTCCGAAGCCCGCGATCAACACCTCGTGATGAAGTCGCTCGCCGCTCATTTCTCCTCTAGCAGGCCCTCGGCGACCACGAACTCCTTGATCGGATAGTAGGCCGCCATGTTGTCGTCCAGCCACTTCAACGCCTTTTGGGGAGGCATCGCCCACCGCGTCGGGCAGGTGGAAAGCACCTCCACCAGTGAGAATCCGAGTCCCTTGAGCTGGGCCTCGAATGCCTTGCGGATCGCTCTCTTGGCCTCCCGCACTCGCTGCGGGTTCGTGACACTCACCCGCGCGAGATACGCCGGGCCGTCCAGGGCACTCAGCAGCTCACAGACCCGGATCGGGTTGCCGGCCGCCTTCGGGTCCCGGCCGTACGGAGTGGTGCTCGTCTTCATGCCCGGCAGCGTGGTGGGGGCCATCTGCCCGCCGGTCATTCCGAAGACCGCGTTGTTGACGAAGACGATGCTGATGTTGTCGGCCCGGGCCGCCGCGTGGATCGTCTCCGCGATCCCGATTGCGGCGAGATCTCCGTCGCCCTGGTAGGTGAACACGAAGAGGTCCGGCCGCACCCGCTTCACCCCGACGGCGACGGCGGGGGCGCGCCCGTGGGCCGCCTCGACCATGTCGCAGGCGAAGTAATTGTAGGCGAAGACCGCGCACCCCACCGAGGCAATGCCGACCGCCCGCTCCGCCAGGTCGAGTTCGTCCATCACCTCCGCCACCAACCGGTGAACGATCCCATGCGTGCAGCCCGGGCAGTAGTGCATGCGGACAGGCTCGAGCGCCCGCGGGCGCTCGAAGAGGACGCTCGTCCGAGTTCCCTCTTCCATGCTCATGCTCGAGTCTCGGCCATCAACGGCTCGATCTTCTGGAGCACCTCAGCAGGGGTCGGGACGATGCCGCCGGACAGGCCGTACAAGTGCACCGGGCAGCGTCCCTCCACGGCGAGGCGAACGTCCTCGACGAGCTGGCCCAGGCTTAGCTCCACCACGAGAATCGCCTCCACCTGCTCGGCGAGCGCGGCGATCTCTCTGCTTGGGAACGGGTAGAGGCTGATCGGCCGGAAGAGGCCGACGGGCAGGCCCGCAGCCCGACCCTCCTCGACGGCGCTGATCGAGACGCGCGCGGCGGTACCGTAGGCGATGAGGGCCAGCCTGGCCCCCTCCAGGTGCTCGCCCGCGTACCTGACCTCTCGCCTCGCGGCCTCGTCGTAGCGCGCCTGGAGGCGAAGGTTCACCTGCTCAAGGTCCGCCGGGTCGATGTAGAGGGAGTTGATGATGTTGCGCGGGCGGCCCTTCGCGCCATTGGTGGCCCACGGCTTCGGCGGCAAGTCGTCGGGGTCGATAACGTCCTGTGGAAGGATGATCGGCTCCATCATCTGGCCGAGGAGGGCATCGCCCAGGACCATCACCGGATTGCGATAGCGGTCGGCGATGTCGAACGAATCGCGGGTCAGGTCGTAGAGCTCCTGCACCGACCAGCCCGCGAAGACGAGGGTGCGGTAGTCGCCATGCCCGCCGCCCTTCACGGCCTGGAAGTAGTCGGCCTGCGCGGGGGCGATGTTGCCGAGGCCGGACCCGCCCCGCATGATGTTGACGACGACGCAAGGCAGCTCTGACTCGGCCATGTACGAGAGGCCTTCCTGCTTGAGGCTGATGCCCGGGCTGGAGGAGGTGGTCATCGCCCGCACCCCCGCGGCCGCCGCGCCGTAGACCATGTTGATGGCGGCGACCTCGCTCTCGGCCTGGATGAAGACGCCGCCGACCTCGGGCATGTGAGCGGCGAAGTACTCGGGGATCTGGTTCTGGGGGGTGATGGGATAGCCGAAGTAGGCGCGGCAGCCGGCATCCAGCGCCGCCTGGGCGATGGCCTCGTTGCCCCGCATCAGTATTCGTTCCCCGCGGCGAATTGCCATTAGTGTCGCCTGTCTGCTGATGTCGCCTGTCTGCCTTAGAGACTCTAACAAAACCTCGAAGTTCTTCACTCCGGAGCTGCAAACACCCCGGAAACGGCGGGATTCTTCGCTCCGCTCAGAATGACAGCGGTGGAGCAGAGTTTTGTTAGAGATTCTTAGTGTCGCCTGTCTGCCTTCGGCGCGGCCGCGCTCACAGCAGGACGAGGTTATCTCTGTGAATCGCCTCGTCGAAGTCGCGATGCCCCAGCTGCTTCCGGATATCTTTCGACCTGCAGCCCTGAATTCTTCTCAGGTCGGCCGAATCGTAGTTGACCAGCCCCCGCGCGATTTCGCTTTGCTTCCCAGCTTGGTCCGCCATCACGGCGACCATATCGCCGGCCTCGAACTCCCCCTCCACTGCCGTTATGCCCACAGGGAGGAGGCTCTTGCCGGCCTCGATCAGCGCCTTGGCAGCGCCTTCGTCCACGACGATCTTCCCCTTCGGGAGGGTGGCATAGGCGATCCAGCGCTTCCGGGAGCGGAGCTTATCAGCCTTGGGAAGAAAGATAGTGCCAACTTCATCGCCGGCCATGATGCGCCTGATCACGTTCGGCTCCCGGCCGTGGGCGATGACCATGATCACGCCGGCGTTCATCGCCAGCTTGGCGGAGTCGAGCTTGGTGCTCATGCCGCCCCGCCCCGCCAGGCCCGCGGAATCGAGCGCCACCTTCTCCATCTCCGGCGTGATCTCGCGAACCAACGGGATGAGCTGAGCATCGGCCTCTCGCTTGGGGTCGCGGTCGTAGTAGCCGGCGACATCGGAGAGGGAGAGCAGGAGATCCGCGTCCAGCTTGGAGGCCACCACCGCGGCGAGCCGGTCGTTCTCGCCGATCTGGACGCCCTCGGCGGAGACCGAGTCGTTCTCGTTGAGCACCGGGACCACGCGGTATTCGCGCAGCAGCGTGCTGAGCGTATTGCGCAGGTGCAGATAGCGGCGGAAGTCCGAGAGTTCGAGCTGGGTGAGGAGCACCTGGGCTATGGGCTGGCCGAACTTGCCGAAGATCTCGCGGTAGCGCCACATGAGTTCGATCTGGCCCACCGCGGCGGTCGCCTGGCGGGCGGGGAGGTCGAGGCTCCGGTCGCGGATGCCGAGTTGAGTGCGGCCGGCGCGGATGGCGCCGCTGGTGACGAGGACGACCTGCTTGTCGGCGCGGGTTAGCTCGGTGATCTGCTCCGCGAGGTGGGAAAGGTGGTCCTCGTCAACCGCGCCGTCTGGTGTGGTGACAACTCTGGAGCCGAGCTTTATGACGATGCGTGCGGCGTCGTGGAGCTGGGAACGGGCTTCGGACACAGCCGGGACCTCGGGGAGATTGTAGCACTTTGCTGGGCGAGTGTCGAACGAGCTGAGAGCTGACTTCTCACTCCGCCGCGGGGGTCGTGGAGGCGAGGTGCTGGGGGGCGCGGAGGCAGTAGCCGCCGGTGGTGTCAGAGTTGTCGGTCTCGCAGAGGATGTTCTCCTGGCCCCATACGAAGTCATGGGTGCCGTCGGAGTCCTCCATCCGCCGCCGCTTCCCATCCCGGTCACAGGTCATGGTGTTCAGCGTGCCGTCCGCCAGCTCCTGACCTGCCCCCTTGAACGTTACCACTCACGATGTTGGTCCCCCCGCGTCTGGGGTGCAGGATCTGCCTCCGGGGCACGCCAGCCTCCTGC
>JAUVSA010000132.1 GCA_030597345.1 Bacillota bacterium | reverse complement strand
GGCGCGTGGCGCGGCGGGGGGGCAGGCCACGGCTTCGTGCTGAATATCCACGAAGCGCTTTGTCCCAGTGGCCCGACGGCGTGGATATCGGAGCCGGTTCACAGGCTTGGGAGGAACGTCAGCTACGCACCCGAAGTCGTGCTAGCCTTCAAGCGCCAGGAGGACTTCGCTGCGAAGCAGGAGCTCGCTTGGAACAAGACGCGCGCGTCCATCGACGAGGGTGTCCCCTGCTACGGTTGGGAGTTCGAGGCGCCTGAATTCACCGTTATCTACGGGTACGACCGCGATGGCTACTTCTACAAGGGACCAGGGTGCGACGACGGGAAGGGGCCCACGCCGTGGCGCAGCGTGGGCGACACGGGGATTGGCGTTCTGGAGATGTACGTCATCCGGCTGGCGGCGCCAGCCACCGATCCGACGGTCGTGGGAAAGGCGCTCCAGTTCGCGCTTGACTACGGTCGTGATCCGTCTCCGTGGACATTCGGCGAAGAGCCGTACACGGGAGGATTGGCGGCCTACGACGTGTGGATCTCCGTCCTCGAGAGTGGATCGGCGGACGGCTTGGGTGCCGCCTACAATGCCTGCGTGTGGTCTGAGTGCCGGACGTTTGCGGCGGCCTTCCTGGACGAGGCGAAGGGTCGCCTCTCCCCCGACCTGGCTAATCTGTTCGAGCGCGCCGCCGTTAGCTACCGTACCGTGGCCGAGAACCTGGTTTCGGTTGCTGAGGCATTCCCCTTCGTCCACTCGAATGCCAGCGGCAAGAGCGCGGACCGCCGAGCGGAGTTGGAGATGCAGGCGAACGCGCGGGATCCGATCCGCCGTGATCGGAGCATCCTCGCACTGCGCGCCGCTCGGGATGCCGAGCGATCGGGGCTGGAGGACATCGAGGCCATTCTTGAGAAGCTCTAGAGCCAGACCGGTCAGGAGGAGCCTCCCGCCCCTCTGGCGCGACGGCCAGACCGCGCCCGAGTGGGCTGGGTCTCTGAAACCCCGGCGCCCTTCGGACCGAGCGGCACCGGAAACAAGCTGATGGAGGACATCCATTGACGAAGAAGAAGCGAAGGCGCAAGCGGAGACCAGGGACGAGGCGACGCTCCGCAGACAGACTGGGCGCCGTGAGCCGGCTCTTGCCCACTTTCGAGGAAGCGGACCGGCTCCTGGAACTCGGTGAACCGAAGGCCGCTCTGGACCTCCTCGAGCCTTTGGCCGAGGAGCATCCGCAGATTGGCAAGCTGCACTGGTACATCGCGGTCGCTCGGACCGAAATGGGCGACGACTGGAGGGCGCTGGACTCCCTTCAGCGCGCTGCCCAACTAGGGAACCATGCGGAGGACTGGCTCGTTATGGCGGGGGCGTGCCTCGAGCTGCAGATGACCGCGCACGCCCTGCGGGCTTTCAGGAAGGGCCTAAGTCTCGAGCCCAATGCCCCGTGGAGCGCCGACATCCGCGAGATTGTGGCCGGTGTGGAGGAGGGGATGGGCGCCCTGGCGCGCCACGTTGGCATTCCAGACCGCCAGGCCGAGAGAGGTCTCCGCGCGATGAACGACGGTCAACGGGCTCTGCACCGCAATGACTACTCGGGCGCCATCTCCGGCAGTCAACGCGCCGCTCGCCTCCTCCCCGGATGGCCTCCCCCGCTCAACAATCTGTCGCTGGGCCAGTTCTACGACGGGAGGCCGGAGGAGGCAATTGGGACCGCGCGGCGAGTTCTTGCCCGTGAGCCCGACAACATACACGCTCTGGCCAATGCGATTCGGTTCCTGGCTTGGGCTGGTGACAGGGAGGACGCCGCCGAACTTTGGCCGCGGCTGCAAGATCTTGAGCCAGAGGATGAGTCGGACCGTTGGCAGATCATTGAGGCCGGCGCCATTGCAGAGGACGACGAGGCAGTATACCGCCTGCTCAAGCCTCTGGACTCCATGGTGGATGGTGACCAGCGGGCAGACGTCCGGGGACGGTTGTTTCTGGCGGTGGCTGAGGCCAACACCGGGCGCGTACGGGCAGCTATGCGCCGGCTGCGTGGTCTGAGTGAGATCGGGCCGTGGGCGGACCGGCTCCTGGAAGCGCTCGAAGCTGGGCGACCCGGTCCCGGTTGGGCGCAGCGGTTCCCCTACTTTTCCTCGGCTGAACTGATACCTCTCGCAGTGATAGACCGATACGCCCATCTCGGCGAACGCCCGGGCGACGACCTCCCACAGTTTGAGAGCATCGCGGCGGAGATCGCCAAGCGATACCCTCAGATCGTGCTGATGGCCGCGAAGGTCATCTGGGAGGAGTGCTCCCCGGCGGCGGGTGTCCAGATTCTGGGTGATGTCGGCACTCCGGCGGCGCTCGCCGCACTGCGCCGGTATGGGCTCAGCGATGCAGGCACCGACCGGGATCGGATGCACGCCCTCGGGGAACTGATGCGGGCTGGTGAAATCGCAGACGGTGAGACGTGCCACGTTTGGCTGCAAGGGGAATGGCGCGACGTGGAGATGCACATCAACGAGATCGAAGGTGGTCCGGCCGTGGAATACGCGCCCGAGGTGCTTGCGCTTCTGCACAACGCCGAGATAGCGATGCTCAACGACGACCTGGACGAAGCGGAGCGTCTGTTCAAGCAGGTTGTTGCCGCGGAGCCTGACGCAATAGGGGCCTACAACAACCTCGGCGTGATCCGTATGAGACGCGAGGACTACGAGGGGGGCCAGGAGATGTTTGAGGCGGCCCTGGCGCTCGACCCCATGTACGTCTTCGCTCGGGGCAGCTTGGCGCTCATCCAACTTGACAGACACGATGTCGCGGGCGCGCGGGAGGTGCTGGCCCCTCTGGGGGACGGGTCCGAGCTTGAGGACTTGGAGAAGGCGTACTTGAACACCACCCTTGGCCGCATCGCCGTGATCGATGGTGACTTGGAGCAGGCCCGGGCCCACGCACTGGACGCCCTCGCCTCCGAGCCTGGCTACGAGCAGGCGCTTAACCTCCTGGACATCATTGAGGACGAGGAGTGGTACGAGGCGGCCTACCAGGACATCCTCGATTATCGGCGCCGGCGCTGGCTGGTGAAACGGAGGAAAGCCCAGAGGACCATCACCACAGCGGCGCCGACCTTGAGTGAGGCTCTGTCAGTGTACACGAAGGGAGCCCTAACTGGTATGGCGCGTCTCCTCCCAGTCAGCCGGGGATGGTCTACGCTGCGCAAGGCGGAGCTACGGCTGTGGATAGAGGAGGCCCTCCGGGAGCCGTTCCTGATGGAGCGGGTCACCGCCTGGATGCCTGAGGACCAGCGCGCCGCGCTACGAGAGGTGCTCGCGCAGGGCGGGAGCATGTTGTGGGATGAGTTCGACGATCGGTTTGGCAACGACTTGGACGAGTCCCCCCACTGGGACGATTTCGCCCCCGTTACGACGATGGGTCTGCTGCGGGCGAGAGGCATGCTGGCCGAGGCATCGGTGGACGAAGACGTCCTCGTGACCATTCCAGTCGAGATGCGCGTCCCCCTGGAGAAGCTGCTCCGCGAATGACCGTGAGAGATGAGTGACGTGGCTGAGCGTGCGAGAGTCGGAGGAGGATTTCCATGGCGATGATCGACTGTTTCGGGGAGACCAGTGATGTTGCGATTACCATCCTCGTCGACAACCGCGCCGACCTGATCGTCGAGTCGACAGAAACGGTGAAGGTGTTCACGGACAAGCCGCTGCTGGCCGAGCACGGTTTCGCGGCGCTAGTGGAGTTGCAGCACGTTGGCGTGAGGATCCTCTGGGACGCCGGGATCACGTCCATCGCGCTGCCCGAGAACATGGCGCTCATGGAAATCGAGCCCCAATCAATCGACGTGATCGCTCTGAGCCACGGACACCACGACCACACGGCAGCGCTGACCGCGGTGATCCAGGGTATGGCCCTACGCCCGAAGGCGCGCGACTGGGAGCCGGGCAGCGGCGAGGACGAGATGGTTCGGCACGCCCGAGGGCGCGGCGTAGCGGTAGTCGCGCACCCGGCTGCACTCCGCGAGCGATGGCGCAGGAAGAAGAACGGCGGTTGGTACGGCCCGATCCAGCCTCCGCCGCGCCTCGAGTGGGAGGCTGCGGGCGCTGAGCTCGTCCTCTCCGAAGGGCCGTACAAGCTGGGTCCCGGGTGCTGGACGACGGGAACGGTGCCCAGGCTGAGCTTCGAGCGTTCGGGCATACCCAAGCGGCTTTTCTACCGCGATGGGGAGACGTTTGTGCCCGACCACACGGAGGAGGAGCAGGCCATCGTCATCAACGTCCGGGAGAAGGGCCTGGTCATACTGTCCGGCTGCGCCCACTCGGGCATCGTCAACACGATCAATCACGCCAGGCGCATCAGCGGCGTGAACCGGGTCTGGGCGGTGCTGGGCGGTTTCCACCTGGCCCGCGCGAACCAGGACGAGCTGGATCGGACGATTGGCGAGGTCAAGAAGCTGGATCCTCAGCTCGTGAGTCCAACGCACTGCACCGGCTTCTACCCGATCTGCCGATTCGCCGCCGAGATGCCCGACGCCTTCGTGCCCTGCGCAGTGGGCTTGAAGTTCCTGTTCTAGCCAAGCCTCGGCCGGGGACGTGACCACCGCCTGCGAGCTGTGCCGCACCTGCGCGCAGTGCATCGCCATCTGCGCAGACAAGGCGCTATCGTCGAACGGTGTACTGCCGGGCGATCTCTACCGGTTCTTTGTCCACCAGGCAGTTCTTGCGGGCACGATCCTGACGCTTGCCGACTATCGCGAGCTCCGGGAACTGCCCTACCTGATGAACTATCCACTGCACATACACGCGCAGTATCCGGCCGATCGCCGGCCAGCCTCGCCCAACGAGACCATAACGTGCCGCTACGACGTGTTCTTCGAAGAGGAGGGTTGGGAGCGGGGAATTGCCATCCACGAACCGTTGAGCAGTTGGCTGGCGGCAAACGCAGAGGGAGGCGATCGGCGTTCTGCTTAGTGAGCAGAGCCACCAGGTTGGCC
This sequence comes from Bacillota bacterium, assembly GCA_030597345.1. Lineage (GTDB taxonomy): Bacteria > Armatimonadota > Hebobacteria > Hebobacterales > Hebobacteraceae > JAUVSA01. Next base: position 1,267 of record JAUVSA010000132.1, on the reverse strand, counting down.
GGCGGTGAGACTCACCAGCTCGCGGGTCGGGCTGTCCGCCGGCTTGAGGGAGCGTGGACCAGCTAATGATCGCTCAGGCTGGGCCGCGGGCCGGGGCTGCCGGGTGGCTCCGAGCGTCTATGCCACGGCGTCCGAAGGTTAGGCGGTACAGGATGTGGTCGAGCGTGTTGCCGCCCAGGTTCCCCATCCGGATAACGGCCAGAGCGAGTTCGATAGCCTGCGACGTCTCGTCGCCGTAGAGCTCAATCAGGCGCTGCCGCGCCTCTGGATCCGGGTCTCCGTCGGCCTCGGCCCAGTGCTGCGCGTAGAGCATTGCCGGCAACTCGTCGCGCGGGCACCCCTCCACCACGCCATCGGCCAGGGCCTCTACCTCCTCGGCCGAGATGCCGGCCGCAAGCGCTTCCCGCGCGTGTTCGTACGAGCAGTAGCGACACCCGTTCACGGCCGTGACGGTCAGCATCAATCGCTCGCGGAAGGCCGGGGCAATCGACTCGCCCCGCATCAGCCGCCCGACTTGACCGGTCCTCGGCAACAGCCCAGCCAGGTCCGCCACAATGTTGACGGGACTACGGTAGATTCTTCGCGCATATGGCCTCATTCGGAGTGTACCCCCCGCCCGCGCCTTGGCGAGCATCGCCTCTCTCCCACAAGTATAGGACACGTCGTCCCGTCCGGCAACGGCGTGGTGTCCTTGCGCCCGAGCCAGCCCTCCGTATACTCGGGGACCAGGCAGTCTGGCTCGCCCGTCGAGCGATGGCAGCCAGCTCGGCGGGAGCCACGCGACTCGGTGCGCCCGTGCTGCCCAGCGGCGGACTCGTAGCCCAGAAAACCTTGGGTCCGGGTATTCGCCCCTCCCGGGGGTCCCTAACCGCGAAAAGGAGCCAAATGCGCATTCAGCTAACAGGCTGGAATACCCACAGCACGCGATTCGTCTACTCGCCAGCGTGGACCTGGCTGCCGGTGCCGGGAGCGGCGGCATACAAGGTGATGCTCGCGGACCGCGGGGGTGTACGCATTTCGGCGACCGTTGCCGATCCGAGGTGGTCCCCGGACGACGAATGGGACAGCCTCCCGATCGGACCCCTCGACCTGCTGATCTTGGGGGTCGACGCCGACGGCGAGGAGGTATGCACATCTCTCCACAGGCGGTTCAACAAGTCTCCGGGATTCGACGGGGAGCTGCAGGAGCCACTGGATTGGCAAGATGCGGTCAGGCACAATCTCAAGTACCTATTGGCGCCGGCCCGGGATGAGGTGGCCGACTACG
>JAUVSA010000008.1 GCA_030597345.1 Bacillota bacterium | reverse complement strand
CTCTCAGGCCGGCTCACGGGCGGTTTGACGGGGGCACTTTGGGGCACGGATGAGTTTCTGGACACCACGGGGTGCTAGATTGGCCCCTGACGAGCAATCTTCTCTACTACTACGGAACGATGACACCCGATACGCACAGAAAAGAACCGCCCCTGCGGAGGGCGGTTCTTCTTTAATCATGGTAGCGGGGGCAGGATTCGAACCTGCGACCTCCGGGTTATGAGCCCGACGAGCTACCTGGCTGCTCTACCCCGCGTCGCTGCAGGTATTATATCACAGCTTGCGTCAACTGTAAACGCCGGCAGAACGGGAGTGAGCCTACTCGGAGAGGCTCTCGATCTGGGCGGTGAGGATGCGGTCGCCTCGCACGGGGTCAGAGCGCCACATGCGCATGACCACCGCATCTCCAGGCTTCAGCGCTCCGACGATACGGTCGTAGGCCTGAACGTCTGTGACGGGATGGCGGTTGATCTTGACAATCACATCGCCGCGCTTGACGCCCGCGCGCACACCGTCGCCGGGGCTCACGGAGCGAACACCAACGCCGCCGGATATGCCGAGTTCCTGGGCGCGCTCCTCGGAGAGGCTCTCGACAGTGAGTCCCAGGGCATCCCTCTCACTCGGGGTGTGCTTCTTGGCGGCGACATCAACGGAGAGCGCTTCGACGGTTACCTCGAGAGTGATGGGCTCGCCATCGCGCAGCACGTCGATCTTGGCGACACTGCCGGGCGTCGTGGCCTGAACCCATCCTACGAACTGGTCTACTGCGGTGATCTCCTCTCCGTTGTAGCGAACGATGATGTCCTCGGGCGCCATCCCGCCGCGCTCGGCCGGGGTGTCGGGCAACACGTCCTCGATGAAGACGCCATGCTCGGCCCCGTAGACTTCCTTGATGCTGGCGGTGAGCGGGGAGACAAGCACGCCAAGCTGGCCGCGAACGACGGTCCCGCCGCCCTTCAGTGTCTCGATGATCTTCTTGGTGCGGCCGTTGATGGGGATGGCAAAGCCGACGCCGATGTTGCCGCGGACGGCCCCGCTGGTGAAGATGGCCTGGTTGATGCCGATGATCTCGCCTCGAATGTTGAGGAGAGGTCCGCCACTGCTCCCCGGGTTGATCGGGGCGTCGGTCTGAATCAGGTTGCGGAACGGACGGCCGGGTATGTTGGAGTCGAGCTGGCGCTCCATGGCGCTGACGACACCGACGGTGACGGTGGGCTCATAGCGATCCGGCTGGTCGAACCTACCGCTCCCGCCGCCGTAGGCGCTGTACCCGCGCCCCCCGAACGGATAGCCGATCGCCACCACCCAAGATCCAGTCTTGGCCTGGTCCGAATCTCCCAACTTGGCCGCTATGAGTGGGTGATCGGGTTCGATCTTGATGACGGCCAGGTCCGTCATCTTGTCTGTGCCGACCACGTCGGCCGAATACGACCCGCCGTCCGGTAGGTGTACGGTGAGCTTGGTCGCGTCGCCAGCGACGGGATTGTGGGTGACGATGTATCCGGAGGGATCGATTACTACGCCTGAGCCCTGGCCGATTCGGGGCATCGGAGGCATCTGAGGCATCTGCCTTGGGGTTCGTGGGGAGGGGCCGGGGCCGAAGAACTCTCGAAACCAGTCGGGCCACTGTTCAGGGTCGAGGTCGGGTGGATAAGGGGACATATGTGGGGCGTCCTCTCTGCTCCTCCGACCAGCCACCTTCTCCTCTGCCTCTATGAAGACAACCGCCGGCGACACGCTCTCGGCAATCCAGGTGAAGCCTCTTTCCAGAGCCTCCAGAGTCGCCAACTCGGGCGGCGGTGCGGCGTCCGCCACGCCCCCCGAGGGCTTCACTAGCCAGCTCGTGGCTGCGACTGCGCAGAGAACGGCAACTACCAGCACGGCGGTCAGCACGATCCTGGTCCGGCGATTCCTGGTATCGCTAAACATCTAGGCGCTCCTTTGAGAAACTCCAGTGGTCCCAGGGCGAGTATTCCCGCTGCCGCGGTCGCCCCCTGTTCGGTAGTTCAGACACGCAAGGAACCCTCATAGTTCCGAAGTCTGCCGGCGACGCTCCTCCGAGTGCGAATCTTCGGAACGAGAGAGCGTGCGCTGGAGCTCTTCCAGCAACTCGATGGCTTTGGTGCCTCCCCGCGCCACGGCCTCCCGTGCGGCCTCGATGGTCTCGCGGAGGCGCTCCTGTCGCGGTCCGTCTATGATCTGAGTCTGCTGCATCAAGTCGGCGAGCCGGTCCAGCTCCTCCTGGGCGCGCTCCAGGTCGCCTCGCTCGAGGGCCTCGACAGCGGCGCGTGCGTGCTTCAGCATCGAGTCCTCTGCCGTCCGTCGTCCCTCGAGCACGGTCGCCTGAAGCTGATCGACGTCCTCGCGCAGGAGCCTGACCTGCCAGATGGAGTAGGCGCTGGCGCCCAGCAGAACCATCAGCAGCAAGAGTGTAAAGCAGCCTCTCATGTTCTCTGCCCTTCCGATGTTACGGCTGAGAGATTGGTTGCCCGCCTCCGGTGAGGAGCTCGACGGCGAGCGATTCGAGCGTCAAGTCAAGGTTGGCGTTTCGCTGGATGGCCTGCCTGGCATGCAGTATTGCCTCGATTGCACGCACATCCTGAGAGGAGCCTCTGGACCCGGCTTTCCCGCGGAGGACTGACTCGTAGTCTGGGTTGAGGAGGGTGCCTCCCTGGCTGGCGGCGAGACAGTCTCGGTACCACGGGACCATCCCCTCGAGACACTCGGGCAGCTCTGCTCGCAGTGCGCGGTCGCCCGCACTAAAGGCCACGTGCGCGGGCTCCTCGGGTGCCTCCTCGACGTCGGTCTCCGCGTCGACATCGCGGCGGGCGCGCACGAGGGTCAGGGCTTGCATCTTGATATCCTCGGCGAGGCGAAGGGCCTCGGGGGCCGCTCGCAGTTGGACAGTGGCGCACAGGTCGAGGAGTGCCTTGCGGGTGGAGAGCACTTCGGGCCGCTGCGCCACCCTGATGGCCCATGCAATGCGGCCACCGGAGAGCCTTGCAAGGGAAGCTGCGGCAGGCGGATCGACCCCGAGGGTGAGAAGGTGCTGCTCGATGGCGTCGGCGCCGGCGAGCTGAAAGGCCACATGCTGACAGCGCGACAAGATAGTAGGAGGAAGCAAGGCGGATCGAGATGTGACCAAGATGACGACCACATACGGGGGTGGCTCTTCCAACACCTTGAGGATGGTATGGATAGCCAGGGGGGCAGTGCGATCAGCAGGGTCCAGCAGGTAGATCTTGTGCCGACCGACGACCGGTCTGAGTTCGACGTCATAGACGAGGTCCTTGCGGATCTGCTCGATAGGGATCACCGCGGCATCGCTTCCGGTCGAGGGGGCTATCAAGCGCACGTCGGGATGGTTTCCCTTGGCGATGAGCGTGCAGGAGCGGCACTCGCCGCAGGCGGCGCCAGGATCGTTGGGCCGCCCTCCCTCGCAGTTGAGGGACTGGGCGAAGGCGGAGGCGGCAGTCGACTTGCCGACGCCGTCGGGGCCGTGGAAGAGATAGGCGTGCGCGACGCGGTCCCGCAAGATTGCGTTCCGCAGGAGGGCGGCCGCGGTGGTCTGTCCAATCAGGTCATCGAGCCTCACCTGGGGCAGGTCCTCAGAGCTTCTCGAAGCGCGCCACGTCCAGGACGAAGACGGTGGCGCCGCCGACCTGGACCTTGACGGGGTTGGGAATACAGCTGCCGATGGGCTCGATGGTGGGAGGAAACACGTTGACGAGCTGCTCGCGGGTTTTGCAGTGAGTGCTCAGCACCTCGATGACACCGTCGACCTGGTCCTCTTGGACGCCGATCAGGAAGGTGACGTTGCCCTCCCGGAGGAGCCCGCCGGTGGTTGAGATGTTGGTGAACTGGTAGCCGCGATCGAGGAGCGCCTCCGTCACCTTGCGCTGGTCCTTGTCCTGCACGACTGCAATGACGAGTTTCATAGCGTCTCCCTCGGGCCCTCTTTGGCGGGCGGCTTCCTGTCGAGGAGCCGCTGCACGAGGGCGACGAGTTCTGCGTGCACGACCTGCACCTCTCCTGCGCCATCGAGGAGCACGATGCGATCCGGCTCCCGGTCGGCGAGCCTGTGGAATCCCTCACCGACGCGCGCGAGGAATGTCTCTCCCTCTGATTCTACCCGATCTGCCCTGGTCGCGTCCAGCCGCGCCAGGGCCGGCGGGAGGTCTAGCACAACAGTGAGGTCTGGGACGACCTCGCCGGTCACGAGGGCGTTGAGCCGGCGGAGGAGGTCGAGGTCCAGCCCCCGTCCATAGCCCTGGTAGGCCAAAGTGGAGTCGGTGTGGCGCTCGCAGACCACCACCCGGCCCTGCTCGAGGGCGGGCCGCACGACTTCGGCGACGTGGATGGCGCGGTCCGCGAGATAGAGGAAGAGCTCGGCCTCGGGAGAGATGTTCTCCTTGGGGGAGAGCACCAGGTCGCGGAGTCTCTCGCCGACGTCCGTTCCACCAGGCTCTCGCGTCAGGGAGACCGCGTACCCGGCCTGGCGGAGCCACTCGGCGAGAAGGCGAGCCTGCGTGGTCTTGCCGGAGCCGTCTATTCCTTCCAGAGTGATGAAAAGTCCCGCCACTGTTACAGTCCCATGGTGAGCTGGGTATCGGATTCGTCTGCGACGGCCTTGCCGTATCGCCCACCGCCACCGGCGAGCAGAGGCAGGCTTCCCTGGCGCGCCTGGATGACCCGCTTTGCCAGTTTCTGTCCCACCACTAGCTCCAGCTCCTCGGGCTTGGCCTCGTGGAGAATGTGCATCTCGGTGCCAAAGCGATTGAGCAGCTTCCCCAGAGCCACTGCGCCGACACCGGGCAGGAACTGAAGCGGGACCTGGTAATGATAGGGCGGCCGGTGGCTGGGCGGGCGCGGTTCTGGATAGTCTGCTATTTCGGCTATGCGGTCGAGCACTCCTTTCACGACCTTGCTGCCGCCGCAGAGCGGACAGGAGAGGACGGGAGGCTCAATGGGAGCGATGGCTTCACATTCGGGGCAGAATGTACGATGGTACTTGCCGAGCCGCGGGTCGAGGCCGTAGTTGGCCAGGACCTTGCGACCGCGCTCTCGCCGCAGCGCCCAGACGACCTCCTGGAAGCTGACGCCTTCGAGCCAGAGCGCGTTGTACTCGCGGGCGATCTTGGGCAGAGAATGCGCATCCGAGTTGGAGAGCAGGGTGAGTGGGGAGAGCTCGGCGATCCGATCGGCGAGGTAGCTGTCGGCGCTGAGGCCGAGCTCTACCGCGGCGAGCTGCGCGAGCCCGTCCTCGCCGAACATATCTCGCAGGCGCGCGACGCAGGCGCCGTAGGAGCTCCTGTGGGGAGTGAAGGCGTGAGCGGGTACGAAGATGCCGCCGGCCGTCCGGGCCATGCGGAGGAGCTGTCGGGCTGGCACGCGGCAGCGCTGGGAGCTGAGGTCGAGATTGGTGACCAGCCGGCGAAGGAATCCAACGAAGACCTTGAGCTGCTGGCGACCCGGAAAGTAGGAGACGTGGTGGGAGGGAGAACCGTCTTCTTCCACAGTCTCGAGCTCACATCCCAGGATGACTACGGTGGAGCCGCGATAGCGAAGGCCTCCTTCCGGCAACTCGACCATCTCACCCGTCTCCACCAGCGCATCTATATCTTGCATGACGGCGGGAGAGCCGCAGTCCACAACGCCGGCCAGCTCGATGCCCTTCCGGACGGCACACTCCTTGGCGATGTTCTCAAACGTGAGGTCGCGCGCGGCAGTGATCTTCACCGGCTGTCCGGCGTTAGTGCGGCCGATGTGGATGTGGAGGTCAGCGTAGACCTTCTGCATGGTCACGCTTGCGGCCCTTCGCCGGGGACGGCCTTCGCGCGCGAGCCCAGGTCGGCGCGCACTCGCGAACACACGTCGGCGAGGGCGCGCTCTGCTCGCGCGCGGTCATCGCGGCCTCCCGGAATGACGAGGTCAGCGTAGACGCGGGTGGGCTCGCAGAACTCACGGTGGCGGTAGCGGACCGAATCCAGGTAGAAGTCACAGATATCGTCGAGGCGGTGGCCCGATGCGAGGTTGCGCCGGATGCGGCGGACGATGCGCTCGTCGGCTTCGGTGTCAACGAAGAGCTTCAGGTCCATGAGGCTGCGCAGCTCCGGGTAATGGAAGACCAGGATGCCCTCCAAGATGAGCAGATCGGCACTCCCATCGCGGGCGCGGAGGAGGTCGCGGTAAAGGGTGGGGAAGTCGAATGAGTCGGGGTGGTTGTAGTCGGGCCAGGTGTGCGCGCCGTCTCGGCTGGCGTGTGTGGGGAGTCGATCGGCCTCGTGGAAGTGGCGATCCTGGTTGCTGATGTGCACTGTGAGGGGGGCAAGTCGTTCCCGCAGCTCTCTGGCGATGGCCGATTTCCCGGAAGCGCTGCCGCCCGCGATACCGATGATGAATGCGGGCATGGGCGGGCTCACGCGCCAGTGTGGCCGAACCCACCGTTGCCGCGAGAGGTGGCGTCCAGTCGATCGACGAGCTCGACCCGAACGCGAGTCACGGGGGCCACGATAAGCTGAGCGATGCGGTCGCCGCGGCTGATCGGGAAGGGGCGGCAGCCGTGGTTTATGAGGACGACGCACACCTCGCCGCGGTAGTCGGCATCTATGGTGCCCGGCGCATTGAGCAAGGTGACGCCGTGTTTGGCGGCGAGGCCGCTGCGGGGGCGGAGCTGGCCCTCGTATCCGGGGGGCAGCGCGATGGCGATCCCGGTGGGGATGAGGTCGAATGCGCCGGGCGCGAGGGTAGTGGGAGCGCTTACGGCGGCGCGCAGGTCGAGCCCGGCTGCCTGCTCGCTCATGTAGGAGGGCGGCGGCAGATCGCGGGCATTCGGAAGCTGCTTGACGCGCAGTATAGGCTGTGTCAACTCGGCTCAACCTCTGACGGGGGGAAGCTGCCGGCAGGACACCTTATCCCCTGTCAATCGGCCGCTGCCCGGAGGTGTGTTCCAGGCAGCCCATTGCTGTCATTCGTGGCATGAGTTCTTTGGGGGAAAGCGAATACCTCTCCGAGAGAGCAGAGGTGATGTGAGGTGAGGCAGGAGAAGAAGCGGCGGCTGCGGAGGTTTGGACGAGCGGTGGTGCCGCCCGAGAAGTTCCACACCACAAAGAAAGGGAAGCGGGGTTACTCCCGGCGCCGAGCGCGGGAGGAAGAGCGCGAGGCCAGACGGAAGGCGAAGGGCGCTTAGAGGCTCTATCAAAACCTCGAGGTTCTTCACTCTAGAGCTGCAAACACCCCGGAAACGGCGGGATTCTTCGCTCCGCTCAGAATGACAGCGGTGGACCAGAGTTTTGTTAGAGATTCTTAGGAGACTCGCTTGGCGCCGACGAGTCTCCGGTCGTAGTAGCCCTGGTCGAGGCGGTCTATCCGCACCCGGCCCTTGCCGCTGGAGGCGTGGATGAATTGGCCGTCGCCGACGTAGATACCTACGTGTGATATGCCCGGGCGAGTAGTGTGGAAGAAGACGAGGTCACCGGGCTGCAGGTCCTTCCGATTCACTGTTTTGCCGAGCCTGTACAGGGCCTTCGAGTTGTGTGGGGCATCGATTCCGTGGCTGCGGAGGACCCGGGCGACCAGGCCGGAGCAGTCCATGCCGCGGTTGCTCATTCCGCCCCAGCGGTACCTTATGCCCTGGTATAGGAGTGCCGTCTGCACGAACCGCTGCTGCCCATACTCGGTGCTGGAGCTTGCCTTCCCGCCGCCGGCGGGCGCCGGCACCACTAAGGCGATCCCGATTGGGAGCACGCGGTCTTCGCGGAGTCCGTTCTCCTGTGCCAGCGCCCTCGTGGTGGTGCCGTGACGACGGGCAATCGTCCAGAGGGAGTCGCCCTTCCGTACCACGTAGACGCACTTGGAGGCTCCTTCAGGAGCGGGCGAAGCCGAGCCGAGTGGCTCAGTTTGGCTCGGGATGGCGAGCTGGCGGTTGACGCGAAGCAGGTTCTCGGGGCGAAGGCCGTTGGCAGCGGCGAGGGCACGTACGGTCGTTCCGTGTTTCCGAGAGATGGTCCACAGGCTCTCCCCGCTGCGGACGATATGAGTGCGGCGGGCCTGCTGCTCAGCGGTGCGAGGTCGAGACGCCTCCGCGCGCGGCTGCTGTTTCGGCGCACCCAAGCGCGCGGGTATGGTGAGGCGGGCGCCCACGCGGATGATCCTGCGGGGATCGATTCTGTTCGCGGCGGCGATTGCCGACACACTAGTGTGGTAGCGACGAGCGAGAGCCCAGAGGCTCTCTCCACGCCGGACAATATGCACGACAGTCGCCCTCTCGGCGTCACCGGGAGAAGCATCGTCGCCAGATGCGCCTTTGACGATCGCATCCAAACCGGATGCAGGTGAGGGCCCCGGGATTACGATTCGCTGGCCCGGCCGGATTCTCGAATCGGCACCGAGGTTGTTAACGTGCAAGAGGATGAGATAGGAGATGCCGTGCTGCTTGGCGATGGACCAAATGGAGTCACCGGAACGTACTCTGTAGGTGGTGTCCCCGGAGGCGGGAAGGGCCAACAGCATAGAGGCGGCTAGTAGGAGCAATAAGTGTCTGGCTGATACTTTGAAACGGCGCATGATTGTCGCGGCGTACCCGTCCTCGTTTTGCCCCGCCGAGAAGCCCCACCAGCCCAGCCTCGCTGCCGCGCCACCGGACAGCCCCGACCGAGCGGCCTTCCGCCGACGACAGTGCTCCCGACGAAAGCACTCCCGACGAAAGTGCTCCCCTCGACCCCTTAGTGCGTCCTGAGAGCCTACCATAAACGACCCCTCGCCGCAAGCGCCCTTAGCTCACGGCAGCAACGCTGCAAGCTGCCGAGTAAGCGAAAGAACGGCTTCAGGATGGAGGCCCAAGACGAGGATGCTGACGATGAGTGCGACGGTCACCAGCGCGCGCGGCCCGCGCACGACAGCCGGGCCTGGTGAACGAATAGCCCACAGCGCCGGTAACAGCGCAATGGCGCTGCCGGCCATCGCCAGCACAGTCAGCTCCTCCCATCTCGCGGCCAACAAAGCACGATACACAAGTATCTTTCCATGAAATCCCACCGTAGGCGGCAGCCCCACGAGAGTGAGCCAGGCGAGAGCGCGTCCGACGAGGGCCAGGGAACTGCTCGGGCTGTCGGAAGCGTCCTGGGAGCGCGATCGGACAGCAGCGCCGAGGGCGCCCGCGAGGAGGACTGAGACGAGCTGCACCAGCGCGGCCTGGAGGCCGTCGCCACCGGGTCCGCGCCAGGCGGCGCCGAGCGCGAGAATAGAGTAGGCGGCACCGGCGACGAAGATCCAAGCGAAGCTATGCGCAGTGGCGCGAGGGCGAAGTGCCAGCAGAGTCGCGGCCACCAGCACCACGGCCCCGCCGATGGCACGCGCGGAAGCTCCACCGTCGCCGCGTATCGATAGTTGTGCGAGTGACAGATTCATCATGGCCAGACGGACAGGACGCTCCGGTGGACTACGTCGCTCCACGGGACGAGCAGCCCGGGCCAGAGGCCCGGAACGAGGAGAACTGCTACCACCACTGCGAGAGTTACGGAGAGCCAGGGAGATCTCCATCGCAGAGGCGGCGGAGATTCCCGACGCAGAAAGGCGCGCCGAAAGGCGTCGAGCATGGCGATGACGATCAACACATCGGCGGACACGATGGCGGTCACCAGCCAGGGGCGACCGGCCTCGAGAATCCCCGCAATCAGCAGGCGCTGGGAGTGGAAGCCCGCCAGGGGAGGTAGGCCAGCCAGGGACAGGCCACCACAGAGCAGAGCGATCCCGGCGAGGGGCATCCTGAGAAAGAGCCGACTGAGGCCGGCGAGCTCATCGGCCCCCACACAGGCGCGAACGGTGCCGGCGGCGCACCAAACGGCGAGCACGGCTGGCGGGGCTACAAGGAGGTGCAGCGCGGCGGCCCGGAGGATCAAGGGAGAAGCGGACGGATCGGCGGCAGATCCAAGCGCGATGAGAAGGTAGCCGGCCTGGGCTACAGTCAGCCAGGCGGCGAGGCGCCGAAGGTCATGTGCGAGCCAACACCGGAGCGCTCCCCACCACAGTGCGGCCAGGCCGAGGATGAGGCCCAGCTTCGAGACGCCGGGGATCATCGACAGCGCCAGCGATCCCGGCAGAAGCCGGAGGAGAACTGGCGCCGCGATGAGCGGCAGGAGCACGGCCGGGGCCAGCGCCGGCGGAGCACTGCGCCGGGCGAGTGCCGGCAGCCAGCCGTGGCACGGGATGCCAGGGAGGCATGGGAGCAATCCGAGGAGCAGTAGAACGGATACGAGACGCAGCGCCTTCGGTTCGGAGGAGAGCGGCAAGAGAGCAAGGGATGATATCGAGGTATCGCGCGACTCCTGCCACATGATCAAGACGCCTGCCAGCAAGAGCAATCCGCCGACGTGTGCTATGAAGAGCAGTCGATCCGCAGCGCGAGGAGCGTCGAGAGAGGCAAGCAGCCAGAGAGCGAGAAGGGCAGTCTCCACGAAGAAGACGAGGACGATCAGGTCGGCGCTCAAGGCGGCGCCGATTGCGCATCCCTGGGCCGCCAAGACAAGGGCCCCCCGGTAGTGCGCGCGGTCGACGCTGGGCTGGCCGGCAAGGTGAAGGTGGATCAGAAGGCCCAGGCCGTAGACCGAGAGCACGACCAGAGTGGAGAGGGCGTCGGCCTGAAAGCGCAGGTGATACAAGTCCCGAGTCCACCAGTAGGCGCCCACCACCGGCCTGCCGGACAGCGTGAGGGAGAAGAGGAAAATCGACAGCCCTACGCCCATGAAACAGACCAAGGCGCCGAGAAGAAGGGGGGCGCGGCGCAGTGCCTCTGCCTCGCTCTCCGAACGGACGTGCAGGCGGAAGCGAGGGAACACGGCAACGCACAGGGCCGCGAAAAACGGCAGCGCGAGCAGCCAGTTTAGGAGGAGAGTATCTGGCGCAAGTGCGGCCATGTAGGCTGCTCCTCAGGATGCGATGAGCCGGGATACGACTGGCAGCGGGCGCGGCTGCCGCGGCCGTCTACAGGTCATCCACAAAGGTCTGCTCGGGACGCTTGGGTTCGGGCAGCACGACGGTGAACCCGCAGAGCTGATCTGTCAGGATCGTCTCCTCCTCGCCGAGGACCTGTACCCTGACGGTGTGCGGGCCGGGCTGAAGAGCGGAGGTATCCCAGCGGAAGCTGTAGGGCGGGAGGTTCACTATTGCGCGCATCGCGCCGTCGATTTCGAAGACGACGAACCGAGGCGGGGGCCCCAGGTAGCTGGCAACGAGATCCACCTTTCCACTAAGTGTGGAGCCCGAGCGCGGAAAGAGTGTAAGCTGTGGCGCTGGAGCGGGCGCCGAGTAAGGCTCGGGCGTCTCCGAGGGTAGAACAGGCAGCAGGGCTTGCTCCTCACCGCCTTCCTCCCAGCCGACCTGCTCGAGCGGAAGCTCCTCCCACAGTTGTTCCTCCTCGCTCTCGGTCGGGCCAGGAAGAGTCTCCCCGGCTTGCTCCAGGTATCGCCAGATCCAAGACTGAGGAGGGTGGTACCGGCGAACATAAATGGTGTCGTATAAGCCGCCTTCCCAATAGGCGTACTGGAGGCAAATGGCCAGGCCCGCGAGGTACTCAGCGGCCGACAGCCGCTCGCCCGCGACCCAGACGGCGGTGGGGATAGTGTGAAGCCTGTCCACCCACCGGACAGTGTCGTCGCATTGCTCCAGGAACTGGTCGGTAGGAATCTCTCGGCCTGTGCTCAGGTCCAGCTCGGATTCAGGGATGTCCTCGGGGTCGAGCAGCGGCGCCCGAACCTCATCTGGGGCAAGGGGGACCGTCTGGGGCAGGTCTCCCATAGTCTGCCACAAATGGACGGTGCGTGCGAGCAGAACAAAGGCCTCGGCAGTTGGGATTCTGCGAGGCAGACCGTCGGCTGTCTGCACCTGTACGAAGTCAGGGAGGGCGCCTGAATCGGCCAGATAGCCGGAGATGAAGTCGGCGAGATCGACGACGGCTTCGCCCGGAACCATGCGCCCGGCGAAGTCGGGCAGCTCAAAGGCCGGCTCCACCTGTTCTGTGAGGCCTTCGAGTGGCGGAAGCTGAGCAAGGCAGGGATCGGAACAGAGGGGCAAGAGCAGCAAGAGAAAGAGCAGGCAGTCGAGCACGACTCTGCGACTCATGTTGTTTCGCTCTCCGAAGCAAGACCGGGATCGACCGGCTGCTCGCGATCGAGATAGACCCGCCGGACGCGCTTGCCGATCACCGTCGGGATCTCGTGTACGACCGTGCCGGCCCATTCGGCAAGCTGGTTCGCCGTGATGCGCGCCTTTCCCTGTCGGCCGACGAGAACCACTTCATCTGCGACCTCGGCGTCCGGGACTGCGCTGAGGTCGATGATCGTGTGGTCCATGCAGACGACGCCTACGACTGGGCAGGCACGACCGCGCAGGAGGACGTGGGCGCGGTTGGAGGCATGGCGAGGGTATCCATCGGCATAGCCGAGGGGCAAGACGCCTACGAGACATTCGCGGGGCGTAACGTAGGTGCATCCATAGGAAATCGGACTGCCGGCGGGGAGAAGATGGCGAAAGGCCAGCGTGGTCCGCCAGCTGAGGGCAGGGCGCAGATCCAAGGGCTCCAGACCTGGCGCATCGGGCAAGAGACCGTAAAGAAGCAGGCCGGGCCGAATACCGTCGAGCCGCATCTCGGGGAAGCGGAGGGCAGCCGCGCTGTTGGCAAGGTGGCGGATGCCGGGGTCGATGCCGGCCTCCGAGATTTCCCGGACAGCCTTCGTGAACCGCTCGAACTGAGTCCAGACGTACCCTGTGTCCTCCGATTCGGCGGTGGCGAGGTGAGAGAACACGCCTTCGAGAGAGAGACCGCGAAGAGCCTGTATGAGTCCGGCGAACTCGGCCGCTTTCTCCGGTGGTATCCCGAGCCGCCCCATACCGGTGTCGATCTTGAGGTGGACCTTGGCGCATCTGTCCAACCGCTGAGCGGCGTCGGCGAGGGCCCGCATGGTGTCCTCCGTGCAGGCGGTCTGTGTCAGGCCGAGCCGCACGGTCCCTTCTGCGGCCCGGGGCTCGCTGGCGGCGAGTAGTAGGATCGGCGCCGTGATCCCGGAACGGCGAAGTTCAGCGGCTTCGAGAAGGCAGGCAACCGCCAGTCCGTCAGCGCCGCTCTCGAGGGCAGCTCTGCCGGAGGGGACGGCCCCATGGCCGTAGGCATTCGCCTTCACAACGGCCCATAGGTGGCAGTGAGGGCCGAGCAGCGTTCTGAGGGTGCGAACGTTGTGGCGGACGGCCGCCAGGTCTATCTCCAACCAGGAGTGTGTGGTAGGGCGGCGGCGGCGTTGGCTGGCAGAGGTGGCGCTGTGTTCGCTCATGTGATCGGCAGCGTGAAGCTGAAGGTTGATCCTCTTCCAAGTTCGCTCTCGGCAGAGACACTGCCTCCATGGGCCTCAATGATGGAACTAACAATCGCCAGCCCGAGGCCGGTGCCACCTTCTTGCCGGGCCCGGGATGAATCGGCGCGATGGAATCGCTCCCAGATGTAGGGAAGCTGGTCAGCAGGAATGCCGGGGCCGGTATCGCGGACCTCGACGCGCACGTGGCCTTCGGTCGGACGGGCGGCGATCGCGATCTCGCCGTCGGGGCGGTTGAAGCGGAGGGCATTGGAGACGAGATTGACGAGCACTTGGTAGACTCGATCGGGGTCGGCACGAACAGTAGGGAGGTCGACAGGCAAATCGAGTTCCACCCGAATCCCCTTCTCACGGGCCTGAGATTGGAAGGCCTCCACAGCAGCGCGACTGAGTTCAGCGAGGTCCACGTCCTCGAGCTCGAGCCTAACCGCGCCCGACTCGATGCGGGACAGATCCAGCAGATCCTCAACGAGCCGATTCAGTCGCTCCACCTCTCGCACGATGAGGGAGGCGCCGCGGGTGCGCTGGTCGTCGGTGGCGGCAGTGCCATCGGCGATGGCGGCGGCGAAGCCGCCGATGGAGGTGAGGGGTGTCCTGATCTCATGGGAGGCGTCGCTGATGAACTGGCGCCGCATGTCCTCGAAACGATGTGCGGCGGTCACGTCGCGCACGACTGCCACCGCGCCCCAGGGCTCGCCCTCTGCGGCCCGAACGGGGGCCACTCGAATGACCAAGTGACGCTTGGGGTGAGAGAGGTCGAACTCGACGGAGCAAAGCTGATTGGTACCGAGACATTCCAAAAACTGGCGGCTGACGTCCTGAGGCAGCGAGAGGTCGCCAATGCGTGCTCCGACGGTGCTCGCCTGGTCGAGGTCGAGCAGAGCTGCGGCCTGTGGATTCAGCAGGGTGACGCGCCGCTCGGCGTCAACTGCGATGATACCTTCCGCGACGGAGGCCAGGATGCCGCGGAGCCGCGCCTGCTCCTGACCGAGGTCGCTCAGACTCCTCTGGAGGCTGTCGGCGAGGGAGTCGAAGGATTGGGCGAGGTCGCCGATCTCGTCTTTCTCCCTGAGGCCGAGCCGCTGGCTGAAGTCGCCGGCGGCCATGGTAGTGGCTAGCCGGCGCATGCGTCGGAGGGGGCCGGTGATGCGCCTCGAAAGGCCGAGCGCCACCAGGAGCGATACCGCGATGGCTACAATCACGGCCAGCAACAGGAGCCGCCGCAACTGCCAGACGGTCTCGTCCACAACACCGGCCATGCCGGCGCGCACATAGAGTGACCAGGGGGAACCTCGGCGGTCAGCGAAGGGCACGTGAGCAAGGAGCATGTGCTCTCCGCAAAGAGCGACGCTGGGTGAGAGAACCACTGTTTCCCCGGCCTGCGCTTGATCGGCGCCCGGCCCTGGCGTGTCCGCGTGCTCGCCGAGCGGTCCTTTGCCAAACACCTCGCTCTCAGCGCCGCCGTGTCGGAGGATGCATATTTGCGTGCGGCTGCTTCTCTCCATGGCAACGCGGACGGTTTCGAGCTCTTGTCTCCGGGCGGGATCGGACAGGATGGGCTCGAGCTGGCGCGCCATGTCTGTGGCCACGGCAAGCAAATGCTGGAGTGCGCGCTTGTAGTAGAGATTGCGGTAGGTCGCGGTAAGGAGGACGCTGACCGTCCCGAGTGCGACGAGTAAGGTGAGAAGGTTGGCGAGGAAGACCTTCCAGAATAAGCTACGCATGTAACTCAGCGACCGTCGTCAGGTTTGGATGGCCCCGAATCGGAGGCCGGACGAGTCTCGAACTTGTAGCCAAGGCCCCACACGGTAGTGATGGCGAAGGAGCGGGATTCTGAAGCGCGAGTCTTCTGACGGAGGCGCTTGATGTGGACATCCACCGTGCGCGCGTCAGATTCTGAGTCGTAGCCCCATATGCGGTCGAGCAGCTCGGCGCGAGTGAAGACGCGACTCGGTCTGTTCGCCAGGCACCAGAGAAGTCGGAATTCGGTGGGCGTGAGGTGGACCTCTTCCCCGTCTACTTCCACGCGATGCTGTACCCGGTCAATGCGCAGACCGAGGAAGACCAGAGTCTCGGCCTCTTCTCCGGCGGAGGCGCCCCGGCGGAGCACCGCCTTGACGCGCGCTACCAGCTCCCGCGGGCTGAAGGGCTTGACGACATAGTCGTCCGCGCCGAGCTCGAGGCCCACG
The DNA here is from genome assembly GCA_030597345.1 of Bacillota bacterium. GTDB lineage: Bacteria > Armatimonadota > Hebobacteria > Hebobacterales > Hebobacteraceae > JAUVSA01. Next base: position 5,669 of record JAUVSA010000008.1, on the reverse strand, counting down.
ATACGATCGATTTCCTCGGTGCGTGCAGTCAGCATGATGATGGGCACCCGAGAGTTGACGCGGATCTGGCGGCACACCTCCCATCCGTCGAGGCCGGGAAGCATGAGGTCCAGGATAACGAGGTCAGGGTGGTGTTCACCGTTAAGACGAAGGGCTTCCCTGCCGTCCCTGGCGTGGATGACCGTGAAGCCCTCCTTGGCCAAGTAGAGCTCAATCAACTCCCGGACGGAGTCTTCGTCGTCTACGACCAAGACCTTGCGGCCCTGTCCTCCGGAACGGTTAGCATCTGCGGTCATGGAATGGACCCTCAGCCCCCGCGATCGGGACTCGCGGCATCTGTCGCGGAAGCTAGCTCTTCTTCGATAGCCTGACGAACCCGGCGGCGGACGAGCACGCGGCCCATCATCTTCAGCTTGCCGTTGACCACCAGGGCCGGCGGGTTGACGACGCCGAAGTCCAGCAGTGCAGCCATTTCGTCTATCTGCTCGACCTTCGCGTCAGGCAGATTCATCTCCGCAACAAGACCGTCCACGATCTTGCGGAGTTGTTTGCAGAAGAAACATCCTTTGCCAATAATGCGGATTTCAACGCTCATGGCGGACCGTTCACATTCGATTATAGCACCGCACTCCGGCCGGGGCAACTGCGGAGGTGGGAACTACCGACGAGCTGTGTCCCGCAGCGGGAGGATCGACGGGGGCAAGAGTGAAAGACCTGCGCGGCACAATCCGGCTCAGCGCTTGCAGGCGACGGCTACGAGGGAAACGCCAACCGGCAGGTTGAAGCGGGAGAGCCACCGGCGCTCCAGGCGGAGGAGCGCAACGAGAAGCGAATTGACGGGCCCGGGCGGGACAATGAAGGCCGTCTGAGGTCGGCCGCTTCTTCGGGGGAGGATCCGCTGAATCAACCGAAGGCCGGCGATGGGGAGAAGGAGAGCGGCGATCACCGGAGAGAGTTTCTCGACGCGGAGGCCTGCGTCGAGCAGAATACGGCGCAGGCGGGAAGCGCGGTAGCGCCGAAGGTGATCGAGCGCTCTGTCGTGCTCGCTCCACAGTTGGGGGCACGCCGGCACCGTCACGAGCAGCAGGCCGCCCGGTCGCAATACGCGGGCAAACTCGCGGACAGCGGCGGCGTCATCGGGGAGATGCTCGAGCAGGTCGAGCGCGAGAACGACATCCACGGACTCGGTGGCCACGGGGAGGGCTTCCGCGCTGGCCCGCAAGAGGCGACGCAGGCCGCGGACTGCACAGTATCGCAGGGCCTGGGGCGATCGATCCATTCCCACGGCCACCCCAAGGTGATCGAGGGCCTTGAGCGTGGCACCGGTCCCACAGCCCACATCGAGGAGACGCAGACTTCGGCCGGACGGACGGCGGCGCGCGAGCAAGTCTCGCACGAGCTCCCTCCTCGCGACGAACCACCAGTAGGTGTCCTCGAGATCGAACATCTTCGCCAGTTCAGATGGTCGCACGGTAGTTCCCTCAGAGGATCAGCATGGCATCGCCGAAGCTGAGAAAGCGGTATTCGAGCTGCATGGCCTCGCCATAGGCGCGCAGTATGCGAGTGCGGCCTGCAAAGGCGCAGACCAAGAGAAGGAGGGTAGAGCGAGGCAGGTGGAAGTTGGTCAGCAGAGCGCGCACCGTCTGGAACTGGTACCCCGGCCGTATGAAGAGGCTGGTCTCGCCGGAGCCGGCGCGGATCTTCCCCTCCGTCGCGGCGGCCTCGAGCGCACGCGCAGTGCTGGTGCCAATGGCTAGGATGCGTCGGCCCTCCTCGAGTGCGCTGGTGACGAGGGCGGCAGTGGACTGCGGGATGAGGTAGCGTTCGGAGTGCATTTCGTGGTCTTCGACGTTCTCTGTGCGGACTGGGCGGAAGGTCCCGACGCCAACGTGGAGGGTGACGGCGGTCACCCCATGCACGCGAGCGCGGACCGCATCGAGCATCTCCCGAGTGAAGTGGAGGCCTGCGGTGGGCGCGGCGCTGGCCCCCGGAGCAGAGGCGTAGACTGTCTGGTAGTCGCTCTCGTTGGCGAGAGTGGTGTGGATGTAGGGCGGGAGCGGGAGCTCGCCCAGGCGGGCGAGAAGAGCTGAGACGTCGGCGGTGGCGGAAGCTCCGCCGACAGCGGAAGCTCCGCCGCCAGAGAAGAAGCGAATGAACCTGGCGCCGCCCGCAGCGCGTCCCACAATCTCGGCCCGCAGCTCACCGTCCCCGAATACGAGCTGCCTCCCCGGCTGGATGCGGCGGCCGGGGGTGACCAGAGCCTCCCACACGCCTTCTTCAAGCTCTGATAGGGGCAACACCTCGGCTCTGCCGCCGCCGGGATGGCGGCGGCCCCGCAGCCGCGCGCTGATAACCCGGGTATCGTTCAGGACAACGACGTCTTCAGGTTCGAGATAGCTCAGGAGGTCACCGAATCTGCGGTGCTCGATTTGCCCGCTGCCGCGATGCAGCACCAGCAGCTGGGAGGTGTCCCGAGGCCGCGCCGGTCGCTGGGCGATCAGCTCCGCCGGAAGATGGTAATCGAAATCAGCGATGTTCATTGGCCGAACCGCGCGAGACAGCCACCCCGCGACATGTGGAGGAGTCGGGACCGGGCGCGCACGAGGTGAACGCGCGGACGTGTCCTGAGAGCAAGGCACTGGCCGTCGAGCGGGCATTTCCGAGTTCGCGTCTTCTGCCTCTCGGGGGGATCGTCCTGCCGGAAGACAGGCGGGGCCGACCGCGAACGCAGGTGGCCGCGAGACTAGGTGGCCGCGAGACATGGGGCAGTGGCGAACTACGTGGGCTCGCCGTCGCCGAACAGCGAGAGCGACCGGCGCGAGTAGTCCTCCTCCAAGATGCCGAAGTGCTGCTCGAAGGCGAGGAGCCAGAGCATGATGAAAGCCTGCTCCGGCCGATAGTCCAGCACGCGGGAGAAGAACTGGATCACGATCTCTTCGTAGCTCAGGGGACCCTCGTCGCCATCGAGTGTGTAGGGCGAACCTTCGCCGGACTCCTCGTGCATGCGAAGCTGGAGCTTGTCGAGGAATTCGCGGGCGCTCGCCGGAGTGGCCCGCGCCAGGTGCGGGCCGAGCTCGGCGCGGACGAGTTCGCGGAATTCGGCGATGGTCAACACGCAGGTAGCTCGCTGAGACTGACGCTGCTAGAACTCCGGCTCAATCAGGCCGTAGTTACCATCCTTTCGCCGGTAGAGCACATTGACCTGTTCCGTTTCAGCGTTTACGAAGACGAAGAAGTCGTGTCCCAGGAGATCCATCTGGGCGGCGGCCTCTTCCGCACTCATTGGCTTGATTGGGAAGCGCTTGCTACGGACCAGCGTTGGATCCAGGGCGGACCCGCCGTCCTGCTCGAGGGGCGCCTCCCACGCATCCCGAGTGTCGGGATGATCCCGATAGCGATCCAGCTGCTTGCTCCGAGACTTCTTGATGCGGCGTTCCAGCTTGTCTACCAAGCTGTCGATGGCAGAGCGGATGTCGATGGCCCGGTCCTCTCCTCGGACCAAGATCCCGTTGGCCTTGATGACGATCTCGACGACGCGCCACTGGCGTTCCCGAGAGCAGGTGATGTCGACGGTGTCGATCTGTCGCAGGAGCCGCTCGAGCTTGGCCAGCTTGCGTTTTGCGACCTCCTTGATTCCGGGCGGTACGGCCACTCCCTTGGCTGTTAGGTTGATCTGCATGTTACTCCTCAGTGTTTGCCTGGCTGTGCACGGAGTGGGTCTGCCGCAGCACGGCGACAGCATGGCTGGCGATTCCTTCGCTGCGGCCGGTGAAGCCCATGCCCTCCGTGGTCTTTGCCTTCAGGTTGACGTTTTCGATCTGAGTCGCCATCGCCTCCGCCAGCGCCCGACGCATGTCTGAGATGTGGGGAGCCATGCGCGGCTCTTCGGCAATGATAATGGCATCCACGTTCCCGATTTCCCAGCCGGATTCTCGCACGATATGGGCGACTCGCGTCAGGAGCGAGAGACTGCTGATGCCGGCGTACTGGGGATCGGAGTCAGGGAAGTGCTGGCCGATATCGCCTGCCGCAATAGCACCCAACAGAGCGTCGCAGACTGCATGACAGACGACATCGGCATCGGAATGCCCCAATAGGCCGCGGCGGCTGCGTAGCCGCACGCCGGCCAGGATCAGCGGTCGGTCCTCCGCGAAGGTATGTGCATCATACCCTATACCCGATCTGGTTGCGGTGTCCCTACTCACGCTGTCTCGGCCCCACGACAAGATCTGTTCGCTCCTGCGCACATCCTCTGGACGCGTGATCTTGATGTTGTCGGGATCTCCCGGGACGATGTGCACCGGGTGCCCGAACTGCTCCACGAGGGAGGCATCGTCCGTTCCGCCGAGGCCCTCGCGCAGGGCAGCTTCGTGGGCCTCAACCAGGAGGGGGAGACGGAAGGCCTGCGGGGTCTGCACGAGCCACAGGCGGGAGCGATCGAGGGTGGCCCTCACCACACCCTCGGGGGTAGCTTCCTTCACGGTGTCGGTCGCCGGCAAGGCGGCTACGGCAGCGCCGTGGGCGGAGGCAGCATGGAGACAGTCCTGCACAAGGCGGGGCTTGAGGAAAGGCCGTGCAGCATCGTGGACAAGCACAAGATCGCAGGCTGGGCTCACCTCGGCCAGCCCGGCCCGGACTGAGGCTTGGCGAGTATCGCCCCCGGCCACCACTCGCTCGCTCTGCAGTGCCCCCGGCCGCAATAGGGAATGTCGCGCCCGGTCGACGTCCTCGGGAGCGACGATCAAGATGATCTCGTCCACTCCGGGACAAGCTCGTAACACCGCCAGCGCGTAGCTGGCGAGAGGGCGTCCGGCGAGCGACACAAACGCCTTGTTTTCAGGACTGCGAAGTCTTTCTCCGCGTCCCGCCGCTGCTACTAGACCGGCTGCGCCTATCAGAGTACTCCTGGGAACTGCGGGCCTCGCCCTCGGGGTGACCGAAGATCATCTTTCCCGCCACTGTCTGAAGCACACTGGTGACGACGACGGGGATAGTCGCTCCGATCTGATCCTTGCCGCGCTCCACCACCACCATAGTGCCGTCATCCAGGTAGGCGACGCCCTGGTCGGGCTCCTTGCCCTCTCGGACTATCGTGACCGTCATCTCCTCGCCAGGCAGGACGACAGGCTTGACGGCGTTCGCCAGTTCGTTGACGTTCATCACGGGCACGCCCTGAAGCTGCGCCACTTTGTTGAGGTTGAAGTCGTTGGTGACGATCGCTCCTTCGACGTCCTTCGCCAGTTGGACGAGCTTTGCGTCGACCGACTCGATCGCTTTGACGGCCCTGGTGTACTGGTCGTAGATGCGGATCTGGAGACTCGGTTGTTCCTGCATCTGATTGAGGATGTCCAGGCCCCGACGGCCCCGGTTTCGCCTGAGGGTGTCCGAGGAATCGGCGATCAAGTGCAGCTCATCGAGCACGAAGCCAGGCACATAGATGGGTCCATCGACGAAGCCGGCGCGGGCGACATCAGCGATACGACCGTCGATGATGACGTTGGTGTCCAGAAGTTTAGGGCGGAGCAGGGGGCCCGTCTCCTCACTGCTCTGCGCCTCCCGAGATCCAGGAAAGAAGAAGGTGACTTCCTCCTTCATGCTCAGCATGATAACGACCCCGACGTAAATGCTGGCGATGGCGAGGAGAGCCACGAGCGGCGGCCCGTACTCTT
>JAUVSA010000122.1 GCA_030597345.1 Bacillota bacterium | reverse complement strand
CCCATCGCTGACTACGGGCTGATCAGCGACATGCACTCCTGTGCCCTCGTCTCCAGAGCGGGCTCGATCGACTGGTGCTGCTTCCCCCACTTCGATAGCGCCGCCGTTTTCGGCCGCATCCTCGACTGGCGCAAGGGCGGCTATTTCCGCGTCGCGCCTCGCGGGGTTCGGTCGGTGAGCCGGCGCTACCTACCGGGAACCAACGTCCTGGAGACCACCTTCCAGACAGACACGGGGGTGGCAACACTAACGGACTTCATGCCCGTCCACCCGCACTCCCGGCCGGATCGGCCCCGTGAGGTCGGCTGCCGCCAGCAGGTGGCGCGCATCCTGGAATGCACAAGCGGCAGCGTTCGCTTCGACCTGGAGTGCCGCCCGCGCTTCGACTACGGCACCATCGTCCCCCACGCTGTCCTCGACGGCCCGCACAGCGGCTTCGCTCACGGCGGCGCGGACGGGCTGTCTCTCTACTGCTCAGCGCCGCTGCGCGAAGCCGATGACGGCTTCCAGTCCGAGGGACTGCTGCGGGCCAGCGAGAAGCTGTGCGCAGCCGTCACCTACCAGCCCCGCTTCGCCCACGCTGTGGAGGCGCCGGATGAGGAGGGGCTGGAACGCCATCTTGCGGAGACGAACCAGTTCTGGCAGGAGTGGTCCGCGCTCTCCACCTACGACGGCGACTACCGCGATGATGTCCTTCGCTCCGCCCTCACCCTCAAGGCCCTGACCTACGCGCCCTCTGGCGCCCTGCTGGCCGCGGCGACAACCTCCCTCCCGGAGGCGATCGGCGGCTCACGGAACTGGGACTACCGCTTCACCTGGATCCGCGACGCGTCGTTCGCTCTCTATGCTCTCTTCATCCTCGGGTACACGGGCGAGGCGCGCGCCTTCAAGGACTGGCTCGAGTGGAGCACCGTAGGGCGCGCCCGCGACCTTCAGATCATGTACGGCCTGGGGGGAGAGAGGCGGCTCACCGAGATAGAGCTGCCAGAGCTGGAGGGGTACCGTGGCTCGCGTCCCGTTCGCGTAGGCAACGCGGCGTATTCCCAGTTCCAGCTCGACATCTACGGCGAGGTGTTGGACTCAGCGCACCTCTACCGCAAGTTCGTGGGCGGGATGGACCCGCAGTACTGGCGGTACCTGCAGCGGGTCGTCGACTTCGTTATTGACCACTGGCGAGCGCCGGACGATGGGATCTGGGAGACGCGCGGCGGCCGCCAGCACTTCGTCTTCTCCAAGGTCTGGTGCTGGGTGGCTCTAGATAGGGCGATCAAGGCCGCCCGCGCCCTCGGCCTTCCGGGAGACGTGGAACGCTGGCGAAGGATGAGGGCCGAGATCAGGGAGGACGTGCTGGCCAAAGGCTACGATGCCCAGCGCGGGGCCTTCGTGCAGGCCTACGGCAGCAAGGCGCTCGACGCCGCCAATCTGATGCTTCCCCTGGTCGGGTTCATTCGGGCCGACGACCCGCGGATGCGCTCGACCATCGAGGCCATCGAGCGTGAGCTGACGTCGCCGCAGGGCTTGGTATACCGCTACAAAGGCTTCGACGACGGCTTGGGCGGTCGCGAGGGCACATTCACCATCTGCACCTTCTGGCTGGCCGACGACCTGATCGCCCTGGGCGAGATCGATCGGGCACGAGCCCTATTCGAGACGCTGCGGGGCTACGCCAACGATCTCGGCCTGTTCAGCGAGGAGATAGACGCAGAGTCCGGCGAGATGCTGGGCAACTTCCCGCAGGCGTTCACGCACCTCGCCTTCATCAACACCGCGGTCCAGCTACACAAGGCGGGGGTGCGCGGGATGAGCGCTGAGCCGGGTAAAGCAGGGGAGGCCACATCATGAGAGCAGTGGTTGTCACTCCCAGAGAACAAGGGAGCGGGCGACTTACAGAGGTGCCTGACCCGCAGCCCCAGCCGGGCGAAGTCCTCGTCCGGGTGCGCGAGGTGGGACTGGACGGGACCGATGTCGAGATCCTCGAAGGACAGTACGGGGAGGCGCCGCCCGGCGACGATTACCTGATAATCGGCCACGAGTCCCTGGGCCAGGTCCAGGAGGTGACCGCCGGCGCTGAAGGGCTCTCCCCCGGCGACTGGGTCGTGGCCATCGTTCGGCGGCCGGACCCGCTGCCCTGCCGCAACTGCGCCGCAGACGAGTGGGACATGTGCCTGAACGGCCAGTACACCGAGCGGGGCATCAAGGGCCGCCACGGGTTCCTGGCCGAGTTCTACGTGGAGGCGCCGAAGTTCCTGGTGAGGGTCGCGGAAGGGCTGCTGCCTGTCGCCGTCCTGCTGGAACCCCTGTCCATCGTGGAGAAGGCGGTTGAGCAGATCAAGCGCATCCAGTCCCGTATGGTGTGGCAGCCGCAACGGGCGATGGTGCTGGGCGCGGGACCGATAGGCCTCCTGGCCGGGATGGTCCTCCGCCTGGAGAACATCGAGGTGCACGTTTACAATCGGTCTGAGCAGAAGATCAAGCGTGACGTGACCGAGTCGATAGGAGCGAACTACATCTGCGCAGAGGAGCATTCGTTCGATCATGAATTGGAGAGGGAGATCGGGCCTCTGGATATCATCGTGGAGGCAACCGGCTTCAGCCCCCTCGCCTTTGACGCCATGGACATGATCGGCCCCAACGGCATCGTCTGTCTCACCGGCGTGAGTGGAGGCTCAAGGACGCTGCAGATCCCGGCGGACCATCTCAACCTGGAGATGGTGCTAATGAACAAGGTCGTCTTTGGCACGGTGAACGCCAACCGCCGTCACTTCGAGGCGGGTGTCCGCCACCTGCAGGAGATCGAGGCCCGCTGGCCGGGCGTTCTCTCCCGCATGATCACGCGCCGCTATCCAATTGAGCGCTTTACCGACGCCCTGCAGCGGTCATCGCAGGACATCAAGCGAGTGGTGGAGATTGCTTTCCCCGGCACGCAGGAACAGAAGAGGGAATGAGGCGACCGAACGAACCGGAGACCGCATTCACGCCCGTCTGCGCTGCCGGCTATGCCAGCACGCTCTCAAGGTAGCTCTTGTCGAACCCCACAATCACCTCGCCGTCCACAAGGATGACCGGTACGTTCAGTTGCCCTGATTTCTCAAACATCTCGTCTACAAGCGCAGGGTCGGACGCAACGTCCTTCTCGATGTAAGGTATGCCTTTCTGCGAAAGGAACCCCTTCGCTAGTTTGCAGTAGGGTCAAGTGGGAAGGCTGTAGATGACGACCTTCTTCTCGCTCATGTCTCCCTGCTCCATTTGACTGTCAAGCGCCTGCCCTCGCCCACCCTACTTTCGAGGCAGGTGCACGTGTTCACCGACAATTCTATTCCCACAGCTTGGGCAACATGCGACAAGCGCCACATTACAGGCTGGGCACGTGCCTCCCTTCTGGCCCTCGCGAGCACAGTTCGGGCAGGCGTATATCACTCGCTGCGGCATCGCTCGCCTCCTTTGCGTTACAACTCGTATCTCGTCGCCCATATCCTAGCAGGTCTTGTTGACGCACATGAAGCGGGGCGCCCGACGTTGGCCGATGTCGGGCAGTCATCCCAGGCTTCCGCCAGTCGACTGACACGACGTCTCGTCGCCCTCTTGGTCGGGCCGAACGGGGAACGCTGCCCCTCTTGGGGCAGCTATGCTCAGTAAGGCCCGTCCCTTGTCAGTAGAAGGTTCTCCAGCACCGCGACCAGGTCCCACGGGTCGAAAGGCCTGGCCAGGAAGTGCCTCCCCGGGGAGCCGTCAATCCCGGTCGCCTCCTCGGCGCCGGGGGCGCATGTGACCAGCCAGACGGGGGAGCTGCTTGTTCGCTCGTCGACCTGCCGAAGCCAGTCCAGAACCGCTCCCCCCTCGCCGCTGGGAAGCTGGAGTTCCTGGACTGCTGGATCTGAGGGCTGCTGTTCCAGGATGTACAGGGCCGCGCCGCCGGTACTGCCAGACCCCGCGCGACGCAAGGAAAACCACGGTATCCTGGCAACACGTCCGTCATCCCCGACCACGAGGATCGCGAAGAGAATGTCGCTAGCCATGCTTGTCATGTTGAATGCCAGGCATGCGGGACGCGTGAATACCCGGGCGGGCGGCGCCACTGCCTCGCGACACAAGCAACTCACGAGCTGTCAGGTTCCCCGTTATCACCCTCGTCCTTCTCATCCGGCACCTCTGCTGTGGCCCAAAAAGACACTCCCGGCGGGTAACATAGCCCCTGTTCGGCTATGCGGCCCGCCGGGAGTCAGATCCTTCGTCGTCCGCTGCCGGCGATTCGGCGTTCTTCTAGGAGGGCCCCGCTACTCCGATCACGGCTCGTGCCGCTTGGTGTGCCCGCAGCCACCGCTGCGGGGCGAGTCCTTCACCAGACCCCGAAAGCCTATTGCGCCTTCGCTATTTCGACCTTTCGATATGGCGTCTGCTTTCTACCATGAGAGGAGACGCACGTGAGGACACACTGTTACACGAGGGCGTTGAAGTGCAGGAGCATCGTCTCCGCCTTGTTGTAGGCCGTAGCCTTCAAGCACATTCGGGTGCCGACAAGCTGGCGGCAGGCGGCAACCGGCGAGCCCTTCGGCCAGCAGTGTGAGGCGACAGCAGCTTTCGGAATCTTCATGAGTTGAAGAGGTCAGGCGGCTCCATCTATTCTCCCGTATGCTAGCATTACCAGGTGATGCGCAGCGTACCCGTACGCTCGCACTGGAGGCGCGCGAGCCACGTCTGAAAGCAGGACCTATCCGATGACCGAGTACGAGGTTCTCCGCCAGAAGCACGTAGCAGAGTTGATGCAGCTCATTCCCCAGCAGTTGGAGCGCACTACCTGGTCCGGCGAGCGGCTCCGAGCTGAGCGGCAAGAGCGTCTCCGTGCCCTCGTGCGAGTCGCTAAGGAACGGTCGCCGTGGCACCGGGAGCGCCTCGCGCACCTCGATCCGCAGCGGCTTCGGGAGGGGGACCTGGCGCAGATCCCCGCCATGACGAAAGACGACCTGATGGAGCACTGGGATGACATCGTCACGGACCGCCGCCTGACCCTGGACTGGGCCGAGCGCCATCTGGACAGCCTCACCACAGACGCGTATCTCCTCGACCGATATCACGCGGTGGCATCGGGCGGTTCGAGCGGCCGCCGGGGCGTGTTCGTCTACGACTGGGACGCCTGGACCCTCTCCTATCTCGGGTTCACCCGTTGGCTCCTCTGGGACCGGCTCAACGACCCCGAGCTCACGGCTACGCCTATGGTGTCGGGGTCCGTCGCCGCCGAGGTGGCATCGCACATGACGAGCGCTCAAGCGCAGACGTTTTCCAGTCCCCTCTTAACGGTGCATCAGTTTCCCGTCACACTTCCCCTGCAACAGGTCGTGGCCGGGCTGAACCAGGTGCAACCGATCTACCTGCACGGCTATGCCTCCGCCCTCTACCAGCTCACCCACGAGGCTCGCGCCGGCAACCTCCACATTTCTCCAAAACGTATCGTCGCCAGCGCCGAGCCGCTGTTGCCCGAGATTCGAGCGGCCCTCGAGGAAACCTGGCACGCCCCGGTGGGCAACTGGTGGGGCACTACCGAGGGCGGCCCCACCGGCGCCTCATGCACCAAGGGGAGCGGGATGCACTTGGCCGACGATCTCCTGATTATCGAACCCGTGGATGAAGAAGGCAGGCCGGTCCCGCCGGGCGTCCGGTCCGCGAAGGTCTATCTCACCAACCTCTACAACCTTGCCCTCCCCCTCATCCGCTACGAGATCACGGACGCGGTCACCCTCCTCGATGAACCCTGCCCCTGCGGATCGCAGCACCGCCGCGTGGACGACATTCAGGGACGCCTCGACGACTGCTTCGTCTATGCGGGCGGACTGACGGTGCACCCCCTCATCTTCCGTTCAGCGCTGGGTCGCGAGCGCAACATCGTGGAGTATCAGGTGCGGCAGACAGATCATGGAGCGGAGATCGCTGCTCGATGTCTGGGAGACGTAGATATCCCAGGCCTTCGCCGCAGGATCATTCGGGAGTTGGCGCAGCTCGGCCTCAAGGACCCCGAGGTTTCGATCACGCCGGTGGAGCGACTTGAAAAGCAAACCATAGGAAATCTCAAGAGGTTCTTTCCCCTGGTCAAGGAGGGTTGAGATGCCAGAGGTAGACTTCCCCAAGGGGTTCGTCTGGGGCTGCGCCACCGCCTCGTACCAGATCGAGGGCGCCCGGAACGAGGACGGCAAGGGCGAGTCGATCTGGGATCGCTTCTGTCACGAGCCCGACCACATCAAGAATGGCGATACCGGCGATGTGGCCTGCGACCACTACCACCGCTACCGGCAGGACGTTGCCCTGATGAAAGAACTGGGCCTGAAAGGCTATCGCTTCAGCATCTCGTGGCCCCGCATCTTCCCCGAGGGCAAAGGCCGCGCCAACCAGAAAGGCCTCGATTTCTACAGCCGGCTGGTCGACGAGCTGCTGTCGGCCGGCATCACACCCTTTCCGACCCTGTACCACTGGGACCTGCCCCAGGCGTTGCAGGATCAGGGAGGATGGGCCAACCGCGACACCGCCCAGCGCTTCGCCGACTACTGCGCCGCCGTCGTTGACCACCTGGG
>JAUVSA010000303.1 GCA_030597345.1 Bacillota bacterium | reverse complement strand
TCAGGACTATGACCCCAACCGCGTCTATGCACCGCGACCACTTGACACATAACCATAGAATCTGCCCAACGGAGGAGGCGCCCTACCGGCTTCGAGCAAGATCCTTCGCTGCGCTCAGGATGACAGAATGGGCGGCGTGGAGTTGGCCGCGCGAGGCCGCGGGTCAGCCGATTTTGTCCACGGTAAGGGCGTGGAAGACGAGGTACCCGCTCACGCTGGCGCACTCGGCGTAGGGGTCGAGGGCCAGGCGGAAGTTGCCGGACTGGGTGATCTCGACCAGGGTGGGGACGACGAGCGTGGCTTCAGGGGCGACGGTGCGGGTGTCGTCGATGAGCACTTCCGGGGAGAGGAACGAGCCAGTGAGCACCTTGGTGTGGATGGCACAAGGCTGGGGGTGGGCGTTGGCGAGATGGAAGGCTATCAGGTACCAGCCGGGAGAGTCAACGTGGAGGGTGAAGCGTGCCTCGATCTCGTCGCCAGGGGAGGCTAGCAATAGGGCGATGTTCTGCTCCTGCTGGACAGAACGCGGGTACTGGAGACAAAGTCTGTTCTGGAGAGTGCCGAGCAGGTGCGATGCCGGGTTGGGAATGCCGATGTCATTGGAAGTGATGGTGCCGTAGGAGCCGGCGGCCGCGCCGGGGTCCTGGTCGGGGCTGGGAGGCGGCGGCTGGGGTGTAGTCAGGGCGAGAACGGCGGCGAGGGAGGGGCGCTGCCAGCGCGCAGGTGAGGTGAGGGGAAGAGCGGCGAGGGCGTGGGCCTGGAGGAGCTGCTGCTGTGAGATGGCCGCGGCGGGCGGCACTGCGATGACGCGTTCGGGAGGCTTGCGGAGGGTGGAGGGGGAGGCAACGATCTTCGAGGCGTGGGCGGTCTCGGAGAGATGAGCGAGGAGTCCGAGGGCGCAGGCCGCGCCGAAGATGCCGAGGGAGAGGAGGGCGACGGGGAGGAGCTTGAAGTGGCGAGACATGGTGTTCTCCTTTCGTTCGGATGGGGCAGGAGGCCCTTCGCTGCCGCTCAGGGTAAACTCGCTCCTGCCCAACGGAGATTCCTTTCGTGCGGGCGTGCCGCGCCGGCGGCGCGGCGCTAGGAGATTATAGCAGGGATGAGAGCGGTGGCAAGCGTGCAGGGAGAGGAGCGGAGGGGGGCTGGTGGGAATGGAGAGAGTGCAGAGAGGTAAGGACGGAGTGAAGGAACTGGTAGATTGAGTCGGGCGTACGGGTACACGCTGTTGGTGGTGATGAGCTGGGCGATCTCGCTGCCGACGAACAAAGCTCTGCTGTTGGCGGAGCGCGGGGGCGTAAGGCTGACACCACTGGAAGTGGCCTTCTGGGCGATTGGGGTGGGATGGGCGGCGCTGCTGGTGGTGCTTGCGGTGAGGGGGAGGCTGGGGAGAGTCAGGGACATCTCGGCCAGGGGGTGGGTGGTGCTGGGAGCGATGGGGTTCTTCGGGTGGGCAGGGTACGCGGTGGCGCTGAACTATGCTTTCGTGAAGCTGCCGCTGCCAGACGCGGTTGTGATCAACTACCTGCATCCGGTGTTCGTGGTGCTGTTTCAGGGGGCGATGTTCGGGAAGGCGGTGCGGCCGGTGTCGGGGTGGGAGCAGGCGCCGCTGGTGAAGGGGAGACCCGGTGCGGGCAGGATGGCGGTGGGGCTGGGGCTGTGTCTGCTGGGGGTTGCAGTGATCGCCACGGAGGGTCGGGTGTCGGCGCTTGGCGGAGTGCAATCGATTGGCGGGGCTCTCGTCGCGATGTTTGCGGCGTTCTCGTGGGGGGTGTACTCCAACCTGGGACGGTTTGTGGCAGTGCGGCCGGGGCAAGAGGCGAGCGGAATGGGCGATGTTCAGACATGGGTGGCGATGACATTCGGCGTGGGGATGATGGGAGCGGTGTTGGTGGGAGTCGGTGGGCTGCATGCGCCGGGCGGGTATGAGGCGCTGGTATACCTGGGGGGAGCTGGTCAGACAGCAGTGGCGGCCTGGTGGCTGGTCGCGCTGTACGGGGTAGTTGCCTACTGCGGGGGGTTCACGCTGTGGCTGGTGGCGCTGGAGCTTGGCGCGCGGCGTGGTGGCGCGCACAGACTGCCCCCGCTGACGTACCTCACTCCAGTGCTGGCGGTGGCGCTGGGTTGGGCGCTGCTGCGTGAGCCGTTCGGACCCGGGTTCTGGCAGGGCGCAGCCTTGATCGCGGCGGGGAACGGGGTGAACCTGATGGGGCGGCGGAGGGCCGCGAGTTGAAGCGCGCGTATGCTTTCACGCTGCTGGCAGTAGTGCTGTGGACGACGGGTCCGGTTGGAAGCAAGGCAGCGCTGCTGGCGGTGCGGGATGGTGATAGTCTGACGCCCACCCAAGTCGCCTTCTGGGGAGTGGGTGTCGGGTGGGTTGCGCTGTTGGCAGTGCTGGTCGCGCGGGGCCGACTGAGTAGGCTGCGGGACGTGTCTGCTCGCGGGTGGCTCATCCTGATCGCGATGGGCGGCTTCGGGTGGGTGGGCTACCAAGTGGCGTTGAACTTCGCCTACACGCGGCTGGCGCTGCCGGACGCGCTGATCATCAGCTATCTGAATCCGGTGTTCGTGATAGTGTTTCAGGGGGCGGTGTTCGGGAGGGTGGTGCGGCTGGCGTCGGGGTGGGAGCAGGAACCGGAGAGGAAGGGGCGGCCGAGCTTCGGGCGAATCGCGGCGGGGCTTGCGCTGTGCCTGCTGGGGGTGGTGATGATCGCGACGGGGGGCAGGCTGTCTTCGCTGGGAGGGATCAGGTCTGTTGCGGGGGCGCTGGCGGCGCTGTTCGGTGGACTTGCGTGGGGGGTGTACTCGAATCTGGGGCGGTTCGTGGCGGTGCGGCCGGGGCGAAGTCCGCGGGGGATGGGGGATGTGCAGAACTTCGCGGCGATGAGTGTGGGATTGGCGCTGATGGGTGTGGGGCTGG
>JAUVSA010000160.1 GCA_030597345.1 Bacillota bacterium | reverse complement strand
CTTGGATGGATCGCAGGGATCGTATTGCTGGCCGCCTCGCTGAGCGCGCTCCCCGCGCAGACCGAGCAGGACACCGTGCGGCCGCCCTCGTCCTGGGACGCCATCGACGCCTACGCATCGCAGCTACAGGTAGGGCCGCCACAGCGATATCAGAGCCTGACGCTCTTTCCGATCTTCGCGGATGACGTGATCGTCCCCGACGTCGAGCTAACGCTGGACGAAGCGCTGGAGCAGTGCCTCCTCGAGATCTCCGAGCTGAGACCCGCCGAGGTGAACCGGGTGCGGCTCCGCAGCTGCGCGAAAGAGCCCGTGTTTATCATGGGTGGGGAGATGCTGCTCGGCGCAAAGCAAGATCGGATTGTCGGCGACGACCTCGTAGTCCCTCCGAGGGCCGACCTCGTCATTCCGGTGTACTGCGTGGAGCAGGGCCGCTGGGTCACAAAGACGGGGGCCTTCAGCAGCGCGGGTGCTATCGTCAGCGCCGAGGTGCGAAAGGCGCGTCAGCGCGCCGACCAAGGCGCGGTGTGGGGGAGGGTGGCCGCGGAGCAGAGCCGCCTGAATGCTCCCAGCGAGACGGGGTCGGTTCGCTCCATTCGGGAAAGTGGGGAGGTGCAGGACAAGATCCGTCCCTACACTCGCGCCCTCACGGACTTCGCAATCCACCACGGGAAGGCGCGAGGCGTGGTAGCGTGCGTCGGAAGCGACATCATCGCCGGCGATCTGTTCGGCTCGCGGGCCTTGTTCCGAGCGTTGTGGCCAAAGCTGCTGGAGTCCTATGTGATCGACGCGCTGGACCGGCCCGCCCGCGGGCGTGCACCGGACGCTGTCCGGATCAAGACGTGGCTGGGCGGCATAACTCGCGCCGAGAAGACCCGGAAGCCGACCCCAGGCGCGGGGACACTCTGGGAGCTTCGCGGCGGAGGAATCATCGGCTCAGCGATAGTCTGCGAGGAAAGCGTCGTCCACATGGAGCTGTTCAAGGGCCGTCTCGTTCGGCCGCTGCGCTTCAACCGGCTGGAGTTCAGGAGAGACCGGCTGCGGCAACAGAGAGAGCCCGAGCCAACCGGAGAGTTCCAGGAGGAAAGTGTCCCGCCGAGGGGCTTCCGGCTGGACGACTAGGTCACGACCCCGTGGCAACATGCGGCGGGGGGAGAATTCCTCTTCCCCCGCTGCTTCTCTCACTCGGCGGGCCTGCAGCAGTGCAGCCCCGCTGGCGCTCACGTGCCTGATCCCGAGCGGCGCCAGGCGCCCTCACCCATCCCGGCCATTCTCACTTATCGCGCACATCCCCACCCACCTGGTCTCACTGAAACAACGCGAAAGCCAACTCCATTCCCATTTACCTCCGCGCGCTACAAGCACCACAGCAGCTCTGTTTGACGTTTCCTCTATCCATGGTATAATGTTAGGTGGACCTAAAACGAGAAGTTGGCTATCCTAAAGGAGGCCGGTGCGGTGTCCACGGTGGCGCTCTCGCAAACGGTAGAGGAATACGTCGAGGCCATTCATCGCCTCGGCAGGACCCCGGGCGGGGTTTCCACAACTCGGCTGGCCCGGCACCTGGGTGTTACTCCCGCCTCCGTGACGGGAATGCTCAAGCGCCTGTCGAACCTCAGACTGATCACGTATCGCCGATATCGAAACATCACGCTGACCCCGGCGGGCGAACGGAACGCGCGCGAGCTGATTCGCCGACACCGACTGACCGAGAGGCTGCTGACCGACGTGTTGGGCGTGCCGCTGGAGGAGGCCCATGACGAAGCGTGTCGGTTGGAGCATGCGGTCTCTCCCGCGGTCGAGGGGCGCATCGCCGAGACCCTGGGAGAACCGGACGCGTGCCCGCACGGAAATCCGATGGATGTCGATGCGGATGATCGGACTTTCGGCTTAGTCGATGCCCCTCTGAATCGGACGTTGAGTATCGTCCGGCTGGAGAACGAAACACGGGAGGTCGTGCGGCATCTGGCGGACCGGAAGCTCCTGCCCGGCGCACGACTTAGGGTCAAGTCCAGAGAGCCGCTGGAGGGCGCGCTCGTGCTCGATGTCGGGGGGAGCACTCAGGTGCTGGGGCCGCAGATGGCAGCCACCATTAGAGTGCAGCAAGCCCGGAGGCGGAGATAGAGTGAGCGCTCGGGCGCGGCGATTTGTGAGCCGGTTGTTGATGGGTTTCCGCCGGTGCGGGTGCGAAAGCTGTCCGTTCGCTCCTGCGACGAGGACGCGAAAGCTCATGCTCTTCGGCTCCCCCAATGTCGGGAAGAGCGCGATCTTCAACCAGCTCACAGGGTCCTATGTAGCGGTCTCCAACTACCCGGGCACCACGGTTGAGGTTGCGCGGGGCCAGGCCCGTGTCGGCGACACGCTGCTGGAGGTAGTGGACTGCCCCGGCGCCTACTCCCTGACTCCTTTCTCGGAGGATGAGCGCGTCGCGCGGGACATGCTGTTGGACGATCCGCCCGGCCTGCTGCTCCACGTCGTCGATGCCAAGAACCTGAGCCGCGCTCTCCCCCTTACTTTCCAGCTCATTGAGGCCGGGGCGCCGCTGGCGCTCGACCTCAACATCATAGACGAGGCGGCGCGGGCAGGCCTGAGCTTCGACCCAGAGCGGTTGTCCACCGACCTGGGCATCCCCGTAGTTGCCACGGCAGCGGCAAACGGCGTAGGCATCGAGCGGCTGAGAGCACTCGTGGGCGGCGATGCTCCCGCTGCATCCAGCTTCGTTGTGGAGTATCCGGAACCGATCGAGTCAGCGATAGCGAGGGTCGAGGAGCTGCTGGGGGCCGGGTACGGTCTCAGGCCGCGCGCGGTTGCCCTGCTGCTTCTGCAGCGAGATGAAGGGATGTGGGAACGGGTTCGGCAGGCCGATGCACAGGCGTTGACCGACATCGAGCGAATCGTCGCAGAGACAGAAGCGCGCTACCACCATCCTCTTTCCTATCCCCTCGCGGTGGCCCGCCAGCAAGCGGCCGACGCCATCGCTAAGAGGGCGATGCGCAGCACAGGCCGACAGGTCCGCGCGAGCTTCGCCGAGACGCTGGGGCGGCTCGCGATGCATCCCATCGCGGGGCTTCTCATTCTGGCGGCAGTGCTCTACTTCGGGCTCTACCTGTTTGTGGGCCGGCTCGGCGCCGGGGTATTGGTGGACTTCCTGGAGCGGCAGGTCTTCGATCGCTACGTTACTCCCGTGGCGACCAACCTCGTCGAAAGCGTGCTGCCCTGGCCCACGTGGTCCCTCTTGTTCGTCGGCGAATACGGGCTGATCACCCTCGGGCTGAGGTACGCTATCGCCATCGTGCTGCCCCTGGTAGGTGCGTTCTTCCTGATGTTCGCGGTGATGGAAGACAGCGGCTATCTCCCCCGACTGGCGCTGTTGGTGGATCGTGTCTTCAAGCGGCTCGGCCTGTCCGGACGGGCCGTGATTCCCATAGTCCTCGGACTTGGCTGTGACACGATGGCGACGCTGGTGACACGAGTACTGGACACCCGCCGCCAGCGCGTGATTGCAACTTTCCTGCTCGCACTCGCGGTCCCGTGTTCGGCCCAGTTGGGGGTCATTATCGGCCTCCTCTCCAGACATCCCCTGGGCATGGCCATATGGGGCGGCGTGGTGCTCGGAGTATTCCTGATGTCCGGATTCCTGGCGGCGCGTCTGCTGCCGGGCGAGGAGGCGAGGTTCTACCTGGAGATCCCGCCCATGCGATGGCCCTCGCTGCGCAACGTAGTGCTGAAGACCTTCGCCCGTGTCCGGTGGTACGCGGCCGAGGTGATTCCTCTCTTCTTGCTGGCGAGCGTCGTCATCTGGATTGGCGAGCTAACTCATCTCTTCCGGCTGGCCGTGGCCGCTCTTCGGCCGGCGGTGAACCTGATTGGGCTTCCCGATCAGGCCGCGGAGGCGTTTCTGTTCGGCTTCTTCCGGCGCGACTACGGCGCGGCCCGAATCTTCGACCAAGTGCAATCGTCAGAGGCAGTCTCCGGTGTGCCGCTGGTCGTGGCGATGGTGACGATCACTCTCTTCGTGCCGTGTATCGCCCAGTTCATGGTGATGCTAAAAGAGCGGGGCTGGCGGACCGCGGTTGCCGTGGCGGCGATCATTCTGCCCTTCGCGTTCGGGGTAGGCTTCCTGTTGAATCTGACCCTAACTAGCCTTGGAGTGCGAATCTAATGCCCGAAGTGGAATTGAGTGAGGCAGCGGAGGAGCTTCTTGCCAACCTGTGGGTGATGCGAGAAGAGGGGAACGCGGCATGCTTGCCGCTCAGCGAATTGGAGACAGAGGACAGGGACGCGGCCGTGCCCGAGCTGCTGACCGCCGGTCTGGCTCAACAGGAGTCCGACATGCTGTCTCTGACCAGCACCGGAGAGCGAGAGGCGTCTGTGGTCGTACGACGGGAGCGGCTGGCGGAGCGCCTCCTGGTTGATGTGCTCGACCTGCGGGAGTCGGTCGCGACGGAAGCCGCGTGCAAGTTCGAGCACCTCCTGAGAACAGGCATCGACGATGAGATCTGCACCCTTCTCGGACACCCCAAGGTATGTCCCCACGGAAGCCCCATACCTCCCGGCGAATGCTGCCATGCCGGCGCGCGGGAGGCGGGGAAAGCCGTGTCCGCGCTGTCAGACCTGGTGCCGGGTCAGGGCGGCGTAATTGCCTACCTGCACAGCGGCCGGAGACAGATGATGCAGCGCATGCTGGCGATGGGGGCGATCCCGGGAGCGCGCATCGTGCTGGTGCAGAAGTTCCCTTCCTATGTGTTCCGGATGGGCGAGCGCCAGATCGCCGTGGATCGGGAGACTGCGCAGGATATCTACGTGCGACTGACCGGAGGGCAGCCGGTCCGTCCGCCTTCGTGGTTCCCTCGGCCATTTCGGGGGTGGGGCAGGCGGTTTCGGCGAGGCCGCCGCGGGCAGTGAGCGCCATATCGGGAACAGCTATTCGGAGCGCTCAGATCCATCCTTTGGCGCCGCTCGCGTGCTCTCATCCCTCGTCTCATCACTCGGCTCATCCCTCGGCTCATCTCCCGGCTCATCCCCCGTCTCATCCCTCGGGTCGTCCCTCGGCTCATCACTCGGCTCGTCCCTCGGCTCATCACTCGGCTCGTCCCTCGGCTCATCTCCCTCTTCGGGGACCACCTTCTCGCCTTCCTCAGCCGCCGCGTCCACGCCTTCTTCGGCCTCCGCCTCTGCCTCCGCCTCTGCCTCCGCCTCTGCCTCTGCCGTCTCCTCCTCGGTCTCCTTCGCGCTCTTCT
>JAUVSA010000223.1 GCA_030597345.1 Bacillota bacterium | reverse complement strand
GTCAACGGCATGGATGTTCTGTCGGTATGGGATGCGGTGACGCGGGCGGCCGAGCTGTGCCGCAGCAAGAAGGGACCGGTGCTGCTGGAGTGCCTGACCTATCGGTATCTGGGACACTCGCTGAGCGACCAGCGGGTTAAGTACCGGACCCCGGAGGAGGAGAACGCGTGGCGGGCATGCGATGCCATTGAGACGTACCAGCAGCGGCTGATCGAGGCCGGGATTATCACGCAAGACGAGGCGGCCGAACTGCGGGAGAAGGCCGAGGCGAGCATACACAAGGCGTTGGAGCAGGCGGCAAGAAGCCCGGAGCCCGATCCGGCGACAATAATGGATGGGCTGTTCGCAGAGACCACCTCCGAGAGTATCTCTCCCGATCGCCGGACTCCGAAGCTGCTGCGCCCCATGCGGCAGTATCGGCGCGACGGCCAGGGCAGAATCCTGTATCGGCACGCGGTGTGCGAGGCCTTGGCTGAGGAGATGGAGCGGGACCAGCGCGTGATCCTGTTCGGGGAGGATGTGGCCGACTACGGAGGGGCATTTCAGGTGACGGTCGGGCTGCTGGAGTCCTTCGGGCGAGACCGGGTCTTCAACGCAGCCATCTCGGAGGCGGCGATAGTCGGTGTGGCGGCGGGGGCGTCCATGTGTGGGATGCGGCCTGTGGCGGAGATCATGTACATCGACTTCATGCCGCTGGCGATGGACCAAGTGGGCAATCAGGCGGCAAAGACGCGGTATATGTTCGGCGGCAAGGCGACGCTGCCGATGGTGGTGCGGACGACGGTGGGAGGAGGCCGGGGCTACGCGGGGCAGCACTCGCAGAGCCTGGAGGCGATGCCGACACAGGTCCCCGGGCTGAAGGTGGTGGCGCCCTCCACTGCATACGACGCTAAGGGGCTGCTGAAGTCGGCGATCAGGGACGACAATCCTGTCATCTTCATCGAGCATCAGCTCCTCTACACAGAGCGGGGAGTGGTGCCGGAGGAGGAGTATACCGTCCCCTTGGGGGTGGCCGCAGTGCGCCGCGAGGGAAAGGACATAACCATCGTGGCCTATCTCAAGATGGCGGACGTCGCGCTGGAGGCGGCGGAGCTGCTGGCTGCGGATGGGATCGAGGCGGAGATTGTGGATCCTCGGACGCTGATCCCACTGGACGCGGATACGATCGCGAGATCTGTTGCGAAGACCGGACGGCTACTGGTAGTCTGCCAGGCTCCGAAGACGGGGTGTTTCGGAGAGCACATCGCGCATCGCGCGCAGGAGATCGCTTTCTCTTCGCTCAAGTGTCCGGGGAAGATCGTGGCTGCGTTCGACATCCCGCCGCCCATGGCCCAGACCTTGGAGTCGGAGAACTTCCCCAGCCCGGAGAGAGTGGCACGGGAAGCGAAGGCAATGGTGGGCTGAGCTGATGCGCCACGTGTTGGAGCAAGAGATAGTCATCCTTTCCGCCGCTCGGACGCCGGTGGGGCACTTCAGGGGGATCCTGTCGGAGTTCGACGCGGTCGATCTGGGTTCGCTTGCGATCGGTGCGGCGGTGGCGAGGGCCGGTGTCGAGTTGCACGCAATAGACACAGTGAACATGGGTCTGGTCGTCTCGGCCGGACTGGGCGAAGCGCCGGCGAAAGCGGCGGCGGTGCGGGCCGGGCTTCCGCCGGAGATCCACACGCGCTCGGTGGACACAGTGTGCGGGTCAGCGATGGACGCGATCGTGCTGGGGATCGAGTCGCTGCTGGCGGGAACCGCGCAGGTGGTGGTGGCCGGGGGGATGGAGTCGAGGACTAGCGCTCCGTACTTGCTGGGGCCGAAGATTCGGCGGAACACCGAGCACTACAGTCGGGGGGAGAGGCTTCGCGTCAAGCGCGCGGGGGCATATCGGTGGCAGCTCAGTGGGAACGCGGAAGAGCAGCTAGAGGGCACCGGCCTGGTAGACCCTACCAGCTACGACGGGCTCTTCTGGCCGGCCGAGAAGAAGTTCATGCGGCAGTACGCGCTGGACTTTGCGGCTCGCCGGGGATACACGGCAGAGCAGATCAACGGGTGCGCGGCAGAAAGCCATCGGAAGGCCGCGGAGGCCAGAGAGCAGGGGCTGCTCAAAGAGGAGATAGTGGCGACGTGCGAGGCCGCAGACGACGAGCTGAGGTCAGCGGAGTGGCTGGAGAGGGCGCTGGCGGAAGGGGAGGCGGATGTGGCATCGGCCTACAACTCCTCGCCGCCGGCGGACGCGGGCGCGGCGGTCGTCGTGACGACGGGCGCGCGGGCGAAAGAGCTGGGCGCGCGACCGATTGCC
The DNA here is from genome assembly GCA_030597345.1 of Bacillota bacterium. Classification (GTDB taxonomy): domain Bacteria; phylum Armatimonadota; class Hebobacteria; order Hebobacterales; family Hebobacteraceae; genus JAUVSA01. The sequence continues at coordinate 1,778 of JAUVSA010000223.1, read as the reverse complement.
CGGGGGCTGGGATACGCGCGGATCGATGGACCCCCTGGGGATTTCTTGGCGGCGCCCGCGAGGGCAGGGGAGGAGCTGATCGCTGGGCTGAAGGACGCCGGGAAGTCGGCGAACTTCACGATTGTCGAGGCGACCGAGGCCTTCGGGATGCAGCTTCCGATGTTCGAGGATGCCTTTACCGGGATGGAGATCAACGTACACGGGGGGGCGGTTGCGATGGGTCATCCACTGGGAGCGGCGGGTGCGAGGATACTGACGACGCTGCTGTATGCGATGCGCAGGTACGGCCACCGACAGGGCCTGGCGGCGATTTGCTACGGGGGAGGCGGGGGATACGCGATGGCCGTGGAGACCTCGGATTGAAGCCGGAATCGGAAGAGGCAATCGCTGAAAGGTAGCCGTGGCATGAAGCTTGTGGTGTTTGGCGCTGGCAACATAGGCCGGTCTTTCGTGGGACAGCTATTCGCCCGAGCGGGATATCAGGTGGTCTTCGTTGATGTGGACACGCGCCTGGTGGAGGCGCTGAACGAAGAGAAACGGTATCGGATCGAGATCAAGGACCGGCGACCGGGGGAGATCTGGGTGGAAGGGATTTCGGCGGTCCACGGGTCGGATCGGGCGCGGGTGGTGGCGGAGGTGGTAGGCTGCGACGCCTTGGCCACCGCGGTGGGGCCGGGGGCACTGGCACGCATCTATCCCGCAATCGCTGAGGGTTCAGTGGCGAGGCGGAAGGCCGGGCAGCCGCCGCTCGACATCATCATCTGTGAGAACTTGCGGAATGCAGCGGGGGCATTTGCCGAGGGGTTGAGGGAGCATCTTCCGGCCGGCTTTCCGATTGAGGATTACGTCGGCCTGGTGGAGACCAGCATCGGGAAAATGGTGCCGATCATGCCGGAGGAGGTGCGGCGCCGCGATCCTCTGGTGCTGTACGCCGAGGCCTACAACACTCTGATTCTCGACGCGAAGGGATTCAGGAACGCGATCCCAGACGTTCCAGGTCTCGATCCGAAGCAGAACATGGCGGCCTATGTGGACCGGAAAGCATTCATTCACAACTGCGGGCACGCCGCCGCGGCTTACCTGGGGCATGTGGCGAACACGGATGCGACGTATATGTGGGAGGCAGTAGCGGACGAAGGCGTGAGAGAGGCGGCAAGGAGAGCGATGTGGGAATCGGGGCGCGCACTCATCAGGCGCTACCCGGACGAGTTCGACGAGCAGAATCAGGGGGAGCACATAGAGGACCTGCTGTCGCGCTTTGGCAATGAGGCCTTAGGAGATACCATTCACCGGGTGGGGCGAGATCTGCCGAGGAAGCTGTCGCGGGGGGATCGACTGGTCGGGGCGCTGCTGATGGATGCGACGGAGGGGATGGCGGCGCCAGCGACGACCCTGGCGGTGGCCGCGGCGGTCTTGTTTCGGGGGAGGGACGCGAAGGGGGAGCTCTTCCCGGCGGACGAGAAGTTCGCGGAGGACCTCGCGCGGCACGGACTGGATTGGGCCGTCTCGGAAGTCTGCGGCCTCGACGAGTCGTCACCGAGAGAACGCGCGCTGGCGCGGGCGATAAAGGAACGATTCTCGTGGTTGCAGGCGGCGGGGGACGGGTGCGTGCGAAGCTTCCTCGATGAGTGAAGGTATGCCCAAATGAGGGCGTTCGCGCGGCTCCGGGCCAAGGCCCACGCTCACATGAACCAGCGCACCACAACGTAAACCGCGGCCGCCAGCACGAGCTGTGCCACCGCCGCCAGGATCGCGGTCCGCAACGGGAATCTCCGCCG
>JAUVSA010000051.1 GCA_030597345.1 Bacillota bacterium | reverse complement strand
CCATGCCTCGCTGGACGAACAGATTCACCCGGAACCTCGCCATCCCCTCGATCTCGTATCCCAGATCCAGCTCCCAGTCCTGCTCGAAGCGCTCCCGCTCGCCCGGCGTCAGAATCATGTAGGACAAACGCTTCGCCTCGTCTACGCTCAAGGGAGGAAGATCCGTGGGGATCAACTCCCCGTAAATCCGAAGCAGCGGCGGAGTCTCCGCCTTGATGTGAATGTCCGAAGCATCCCGTTCGACCGCCGTCCGCAGGAGATCGTCGATGTGAAGTTGGCTCGTCGACATCCCCGGCCTCCTCCCCTCAGATTTCCCCCGGCTCCGCGCTGATCAGTTCCTCAGGCTTCTTCCCCGCCCCCGCGCGCGCCGCGAACTCACTGGGATTCGACGACCTGGACAGCGCCATCTCGAAGCTCACAATCCCTTCCCGGTACCGTCGCAGCAGATGATTGTCCAGCGTCTGCATCCCCACTTCCGCCCCCGTCTGGATCGCCCCGTAGATCTGGTGCGTCTTCCGCTCCCGGATCAGGTTCCTTATCGCGGGCGTCGCAAGCATAATCTCAAATGCCGCAACCCGCCCCGCCTGGTCCGCCCGCGGCATCAGAGTCATCGAAACAACCGCCTGCAGCGTCACCGAAAGCTGCATCCTGATCTGCTCCTGCCGCTCCGGCTCGAATACATCCACAATCCGGTCGATCGTCTGTGCCGCATCCGTCGTGTGCACCGTCGAGAACACCAAGTGGCCCGTCTCCGCCGCCGTGATCGCAAGCTGCATCGTCTCGTTGTCACGCATCTCGCCCACGAGAATAACGTCCGGGTTCTGTCGCATCACGTGCTTCAGCGCATCCGCGAAGGTGTGCGTGTCCATCTCCACCTCGCGCTGGTTCAGCACCGCCACCTTGTCCGTGTGCATGAACTCTATCGGATCTTCGATGGTGATGATGTGGACCGGCTTGCTCCCGTTGATGTGGTCTATCACCGCCGCCAGCGTCGTCGACTTCCCCGATCCCGTCGGCCCCGTGACCAGCACCAGCCCCCGCGGCAGCATCGCAATTTCCTTCAGCACCGCCGGCAGCCCCAGTTCGTCAATGCTCTGTACCCGGATCGGAATCAAACGCATCACCGCCCCGATGCTGTCCTGCTGCTTGAAGACGTTTACCCGAAAACGAGCCAATCCCTTGATCGAATACGCGAGGTCACACTCCAGATCCTTCTCATACCGCGCCACGCGATCCGGCCCCATCACCCCATACACCATCGTCCTTATCTGCTCAGGCTCCAGCACGGGGAAGTTCGTCCGGCGCAGCTCTCCGTGTACTCGAAATACCGGCGGCTCGCCCGACCGCACATGCAGGTCCGATCCTTCGTGTTTCACCAGCAGCTTCAGCAGATCATCTAGCGGGATATCATACCGATCCGACATGCGATGTCATCTCCAAACGCGTTCTGCCGCCTGCGGCAAGAGCCACCGCCTCCTGCAGCCCGCCGCCTCTCCCCGCCACCCCATAACATTCTACCCGGATGCTACGCCGCCTCTTGCCGATCGCGGCCAATCTTGGCCTGCCGCTTGAATTCCTCTGGGTTGCTTGCCTTCGCCAGCGCCTCTTCTGCCTTGATAATGCCCTGTGCGTAGAGCGAGAGCAGGTGCTGGTCGAACGTCTGCATGCCCAGCTCTCCTCCCCCCTGGATCAAAGTGTAGATCTGGTGCGTCTTGCGCTCTCTGATGAGGTTCCGTATACCGGGAGTCACTATCATGATCTCCATCGCCGGCACCAACCCCGTGCCGTCCGCCCGCTGCAACAGATCCTGGCCGATCACCGCCTGAAGCGTGATAGCTAGCTGCGCCCTCACCTGTTCCTGCCGCTGTGACTCGAACACGTCCACCATCCGGTCGATCGTCTGCGCCGCATCCAGAGTATGCAGCGTGCTGAACACCAAGTGCCCCGTCTCCCCCGCAGTGATCGCCAGCTGGATCGTCTCCAGATCCCTCAACTCTCCCACCAGAATGACATCCGGGTTCTGGCGCATGACGTGGCGCAGCGCCTCCGCGAACGAGTGCGTGTCTATCCCGATCTCCCTCTGCATCACCGACGCCATCTTCGGCCTGTGGATGAATTCCACCGGGTCCTCGATGGTCACTATGTGAACTGGCCGCTGCTCGTTGATGTAGTCTATCATCGCCGCCAGCGTCGTCGACTTCCCACATCCCGTCGGCCCTGTCACCAGCACGATGCCCCGAGGCAGCCTCGCGATCGTCTTCAGCACCGGAGGAAACCCCAGCTCGTCAAGCGTCGCCACTTCGGATGGGATGCGGTGAAAACACGCCGCCGGCTCGTTCTGCTCCCAGTACATGTTGACCCGAAAACGCGCCACCCCGGCCACCACGTATGCTACATCCAGCTCCCGCTCCTCCAGGAATCGCCCCCACCGCTCCGGCCCGGCCACCCGCTTCAGTATCTCGCCGACCTCGGCGCCGCTCAGTTCCGGAAACCGGGTCCGCCGAATCGCCCGCTGTACCCGCATCGTCGGTGGCTCGCCCGCGCACAGATGCAGATCAGACCCCTTCGTCTGCGCCAGCAGCTTGAGCAAAGAGTTAAGGTCCACCGCTGCCTCCCTGCCGCGCCCCCGGGAGCCTCTTGCCCAGCACCTTCAGTCTTACTTCGCCCCCAAGCGCGATCGGCCCGAAACTGCGCCCCCTAAGCGGCGGCTCCCCTGCGCAGCATCTGCTTCAGCTCAGTCAGGTTGCCGGCATAGGTCAGCGCATCGTCTTCCGAGACAACTCCCGCCCGCCAATACTTCACCAGCGACTGGTTCATCGTCTGCATCCCCCAATACCCGCCTTCGTTCATCGCCGAGTAAATCTGCGACGACCGCCCCTCCTCGATCAGCTTGGCCACCGTCGGCGTGTTGATCATCAGCTCCACCGCCGGAACCCGGCCCGTCCCGTCCGCCCGAGGCACCAGCTTCTGTGACACAACTCCCAGCAAGCTGGTGGAAAGCCGCAGACAGATCTGACTCTTCTCGTGCGGCGGGAAAATGCTCACAATGCGCTCCACCGTGTCCGAGGCGCTCGTAGTGTGAACCGTCGAAAACACCAGGTGTCCCGTCTCCGACGCGCTCAGCGCCACTCGCATCGTCTCCGCGTCCCGCATCTCCCCAATCAGAATGACATCCGGGCTCTCCCGCACCACGTACTTCATCGCATCGTAGAATGACTCCGTGTCGATCCCCACCTCCCGCTGGCTGACAACCGCCAGGTTGTCCCCGTGCACGAACTCGATCGGGTCCTCTATCGTCACGATGTTGCAGTGCCGCGTCCGGTTCAGCAGGTCTATCATCGCCGCCAGCGTCGTCGACTTCCCACACCCCGTCGGACCCGTTACCAGCACCAGCCCCTGCTTCGGCTTGCACATATCATCCAGCGCCTTCGGCAGACCCAGCTCCTCGATCGTCAGAATCGCCAGCGGCACAATCCGCAGCACCATCGCATAGCTTCCGCGCTGGACGTACACATTGCATCGAAACCGCGCTACGTCCCCCAGCGTGAACGCCAGGTCCAACTCGTGATAGTCCTCGAAGGCGCCGATCTGGTCCTCCCGCATCACGGAATGCGCCAGTTGCTTCGTGTCCTCGTCGCTCAGCTCCGGCAGGTCAGTCGGGACGATTCTCCCGTGCACCCGCAGCGCCGGCGGCGAGCTCGCCTTCAGAAACAAGTCCGACGCCTGACTGTCTACCGCAAACCGACAGAGCTGCTCAAGTTCCATCAGATCCTGCCTCCCTCAAGTTCCGAAGTTTCCCGAACTCTCAAACCCCCTCCCTCAACTTCCCCTCCGCATCTCCTTGCTCCGACGCTCCGCCAGCAGCCACCCCAACACCAGCCCGGGCGCCACCGCGATCAGCGCCGCAGGCATCACCGGCGCTGACCCCGGCCCCGGCGGCAAACCTTCTACAGGAGGCCCCACTCTCCCGCTCATTCTTTCCACATCGTACTCATATGCCTCCATCCCACTGACCAACCGTACCACAAGTCCGTCCGCCGCGCCGTCCCTCGGGCCCGCGAACCGGAAATTCTCGTCCAAAAGAAAGACCAACCGCATGTGCCGCCACTCCGGCAGAGCACGCACGATCGCTCCCACCGGCAGCGCCCCTGTCTCCCACTTGATGAGACCCCGCGCCTGAAACTGAGCCCCCGTAGCCAGTTCCTCCGATCCCCTCTCCAGAGGCGACTGCTCGATCTCCACCTCGGAAACCTGCGCCCCCGCCCTCTCCGCCAGCTCCTCGATGCTCTCCCGCAGCCGCTCCTCATCAACTACCTGGGAATAGCTAAGGGCCACCTGCGTCGGTACAGGAGGACGGGCCACCACGAAGACAGTCAGATCGTAAGCCGCTGGAGAAGACTCCCCCGCCCCGTCCGCCAACCGAACCCCCCACAGGAGCACAACCGCAGCCGCGGCCGCGAGCCCTCCAACCCGTCCCAGACATCCTCCGATCCCAGCAGCCTTACCTAAGTCCATCGCTGGCTCCGACACGAAGAGCACGCCGCTCGGCGTGCTCGAAGCGAATCCTCAACAATAGACCCGATCACACATCTTGGTGGAGCTGGCGGGATTCGAACCCGCGACCTCTTCCATGCCAAGGAAACGCGCTCCCACTGCGCCACAGCCCCACCTCAGGTTCGACCAGATTATAGTGTCCCCAACACCCCCTGTCAACCCCGCCCGGCCCTGCCAGCCGACCCACGAATACATCCTCGCCGGCCCACTGCCTGCGCCGAGCGCCCCCCTGGTGTCACCCTGAGCGGCTTGTCCGCCGACTCGTCCGACGTAGCCTTGGCGAAGTCGGAAGCTTCAGCGAAGGCGGAAGCGAAGGCCTGCCCACCTTAGGTCCAGCTATCCCTTTCCGGGCGCGCCCCCGACCTCGCGTCTCTTGCCAACTAACGCTAACGCCCCGGCCCGCGACCTAGGCTCCTAGCTGTTCAGGGGAGGGGGAAGAATCGAGGGGGGAGGGTCCTCCCTCCCCTCTCGAATCCCAGCCACCCTATCGTCGCGCGCTCGCACAGGAGGGGTGTGGGGAGGGCGGATCGCCGGCCCTCCCTCCCCACAAGGGCATTCTGTTCTCGCTGTTTCGGGCCTCTGCCTGGGTCCAGGTCAAACAAGAAGGCCGGCCCAGTGGCTCAGCGGCCTCGTGACTAGTCTGCGATTGCGTCACCTTGCGGGCCGGCCATACTCTCTCACGTCTCCTGCTGACGCGCATTTCGCTACACAGGAAGAGTGACGTCCGGCCCCGGGGATCGTGCTGAGCTGAATCTCCCCTCGCCGCTGAGGACCGGGGCCGGACGTGATTCTCTGCGTGAGCTTCCCCGGCGCTCCTGCTTAGGTCGTGCATCCCTTCTTCCCCAGGCCGGCAGGAAGTCCTGCCCCTCCTCCGCGTCATTCTACAAGCATGTGCACCGGCATGCTCAGCTTCCGCCGCGCGGCCAGGCGCGCCACAGGCAGCGACCAGAGACGACTGGCGTCGGAAGCAGGTCCTGGCCCCGCCTCTCCGAACCTATGGTCCATAGCCGCAAGACTTTGGCGCGAGGGGGAGGCCCAGTAGTGACGTCTACCCGGAAACGCAGCCAAGGAGCCAGTCGTCGGCAGACCGCGGCTCTTCGCTCAGTGAGCCGAGCCCTTCGTCTCCTGCGAGGATTGGACCATTCAACGAGCGGCAGGGGACTCGCAGACTTGAGTTCCGCACTCGGGTTGCACAAGACGACTGCTCTGCGGCTCCTGCGTACACTGGTCGCTGCAGGCATCATCGTACACGAGGAGAGCACAGGGCGTTACCTGCATAATCCTGCGTTCTGGGTCGGCTTGGCGCCTTTCTTGCGCCCCGCCCTGTCGCTGACCTCCGATACGGACACGCTGCTCAAGCGACTCGCCCAGTCCGCAGAGGCGACAGTCGTGATCGGCCTCGTCGATGAGACCGGGCGCAGTATCGTGACACGCATGCGCGCCGTTCCCTCCTCACCTGTCTACGTGGAGTCCAGCGGCACAAATCGTTGGCCGCTTCACGCGACCTCCTCAGGAAAGTGCTACCTCGCGGCCGCCTCGGATGATGAGCTCGCCGAGTACGCGCGAGGGGGGCTGGCCGGACTGACGGGCCGGACCATTATGTCCATCCGCCGCCTTAGGGAGGAACTCGCGCTGGTCCGGCAGCAAGGCTACGCGCTGAACCTGGGGGAAGGCGCAGCCGGGGAGTTCTATATGGGAGTTCCTCTGCGCGGGCCTGATGGCTTGGTGGTTGGCGCGGTAGTCCGTGCTCTGTCCGATAGCGACCTCACTGACGACGCGCTCAGGGAATACCTGGCTCCTCTGCGGGAGACCTCGGAGGGAATCTCAAACCTCATCGGCGACGCTGCTTGGCTGGCTCGCTTGAAGGAGGACGCGCCCCAAGAACCAGTCCCTTCCTCGGGCCCGGATGCTGCTGACATTGGCCCCGGCAACGCATCGACTCCCATAGTGAGGTCAGTCGCCCGTGCTGTTCGGGTGCTCGTGCTGCTTCTCCATTCGCGAGAGGGAGCGTCTTCGACTGAAGTCGCGCGTCGATGCGGCCTCCACGGTGCAACCGTGTTCCGGCTCCTCCGCACGCTCGCGGCGGAGGGATTCGTGAGACAATACCCGGCGAGCGGCCGTTATCTGGTGAGCCCTCTTTTCTGGATTCGCCTCGCTCCGGCACTGCGGTCTGCAACGCTGCTGACGCGCTGGAGCGGGAGCATCCTCGAGTGGCTTGCAGAGGCCACCGGCGCAACCGCCTGCCTGGTGTTCCCCGACAGTGAAGAGAGAAGAGTGATCGTATACCAGCACGCGCTGCCTCGACGGCCCCTCTGCTGGCATCCGGAGAACCTCCCGCCGCCCCCACTCCACTCAGCGGCCGCCGGCAAGTGCTACCTGGCAGCACAGTCTAGCCCCGACCTTCGCGCCTACCTCGCGAAGGGACTGGAGGCGCTTACTGAGAACACCATCACCTCTCCCGAGCAGCTTCTGCGGGAGCTTATAGCTGTTCGCAGACGAGGCTTCGCGGTGGCCCGAGAGGAGACCACTCTTGGTGCTGCTGCTCTGGCGGTCCCGGTGACCGACGAACGGGGGAGGGTGGTGGCGAGCCTGGCGACGGTACCATTGACACATGAGCTGACTGAGGCCAACATCAAGCGTTGGCTTCCGCTGCTGCGTCGGGGGGCCCAAAGGCTCTCCGGCATGTTTGTCGCCGACTGGCGTCAGCGACTTCCCCTGGTCGGGCCCTCACAGCGGGCCGCATCGTCCTCGTACGCCACGGAGTGATATAGGCTTTTCACGTAGTGAAACGGGGTTGCGAACCCCGCCTGTTTGTGGTACCCTAACACTGGTTCGGCCCCAGGAGCGTGCTGAGCTGAGTTTCCCCTCGCTGCTGAGTCCCGGGGCCGGACTCTCTTCTCTGCCCCGTTGCCACGCCGGCGCGTTATCCCCGTATCTGATCCAACACCGCCTTCGCTGTCTGACCCTCTCTGGTTCTCGGCCCCATGCGGACCACGCGCTCGAGCTGCCGTTTTGCCCTCGCTGGCTCGCCCAACCTCAGGTAGCTGTAGCCTAGATGCAGTCGCGCCGGGAGGAACTTCCCATCACGTTCGAGCGCGCGCAGGAACGCCTTTCTCGCCTCCCCATACTCCCCCCTCTGGTACTGGGCCAGGCCCAGCACATGCAACGGCTCCGGCGACGTGGGATCCAATCGCGCCCAGGTGCGACTCGCGCTGACCGCTTCCCCGGGCTCGTCCACCCTGAGCAGCAGCACCGTCAGTTGCTTCCATATCCCTGCATCCCCCGGCGCTCGCCTCCCGGCATTTCGCAGATGCTTCACGGCCGCTTCCAGATTCCCCCGCCGCACCTCCACATCGGCCATCAACATGTGGCACTTGGAATCCCTCCGGCCCAGCCGCACCGCCTCCTCTGCATACGGTACTGCCTCCTCTAACCGGTCCTGGCGCAGCAGCAGCTCTGCCATCGCACCCTGCTGTTGCCAATTCGTCGGCATCAGCTCGATCGCTCGCCGGAAGCTCTCCTCCGCCTCTCCCAGCCTATCGAGCGCTATGTATGTCACCCCCAGATTGTACTCAAAGCTGGCGTTGCCGGGCAGCAGCTCTAGTGCCCGCTTGTTGGCCTCCATGGCCTTCTCGTACTCACCCAATTCGCCCCAGGTATAGGCCGCCGTATAGTACCCGTTCGCCGAATATGGCGACAATCGAATCGTGTCTTCCGCAAGTTCGGCCGCCTTTCGGAAGTGCCCCCTTCGAAGGTCGGCCCGCTCTGCCGGTACCGACTGCGCCATTCGCGCTTGCCTCCGTGCCCGTTGCAGCATGACATTGGCCACCGCCGGCCGCACGATCAACCACCCCAGCACTGCCACCACGCATGCCAACACTATTCCCGCCAGCGTCAGACGAACAGGAGACAGCGGGCGAAAACGGAGCTCGCGCACCCGCGGCCGGTCCCCCTCCTCCTCCGGCGGCACCCATGCCCCCGCCACCGCCAACACCCCCAGCCACAGCCAGAAGAACGTCGCCGCACCCGTCTGCCGGAATGTCACCCCGAAGAAGTTCTGCACCAGAAAGGCCGTCGCTGCCACCGTGATCGCCATCCCTATCCGCCGCCAGTCATCGTTGGGATGGCGCAGCGAAACACGCAGCCCTGTCGCGTAGAGCAGCACGATAAGCGCCAGAAAGACTGTCCCTCCCACAGCTCCGGTGCCCGCCAGCACCTGGAGATACTCGTTGTGCGCGTAGCTTGGCACCAGCATCCTTCCCGCTGACTTCCCCAGATCGGCATACCAACCGGCGGACAAACGCTCCAGAGAGTAAACGCGGAACGTCCCGTACCCCATCCCCCGAACGGGATGCTCCCGGAAGAGATCCCACGCGACCCCCCACTGCATCTGGCGCAGCTTGCCGTGTGGATCTTTCAAGTGCAGCACCTTCTGCACTCTGCCCTGCTGCCTCACCGGCAACCGCGAGTAACCAACCAGGGCGATCCCCCCCGCCGCCACCGCCCCAACGAGCACCCACGGAGCCGTCTTGCGCACCAGTGCCAGGCCCCCGCGCGCGAGCGACATCACCCCTGCGATCAGCCCTCCCAACGCCAGCCCGATCATGGGAGAGATTGAAACCGTGTAGTACAGGCACAACGCCATCATCCCAGCCAGCGACAAGAACATGACAGAGACCGCGATGGCTCCAACCCTGTTACCTCCGCTGGATCCCTCGCCCCTCTCGCCAGCACGCGGCCAGCCCACAGCCACCGCCAGGGGCAACACCAGCACGAGAAAGCTCGCGAGGTAAGTGGCATTCCCCAGGAACGAGAAGACCCGGCCCGGCGCGACATCCCACACAACGGGGTCGCGCCCCGCTGCCTGGACGAACGCATAAATGCACACCAGAACCCCGGCAAGGCAGGCCGCTCCGATGACTCGCCGCACCTCAGTCACCCTGCGCAGCGCGAAGATCGCAAGTAGATACAGCCCTATGTGCGCCGCCAGCCGGCCGAACTCGGACACCGTCACATACCAGTGCTGCGAGTGAGAAATGGTGAGCCCAGCCCACGCGCCAAAGGCGATCACCGCCAGGTTCAGCCGCGACCTCACCCACTCCAGCCGGCCCCGCGCCAGACTCGCCATCAGCCAGATCGAGAGCCCAACGACCACACCGAGGCCAAGCGCCACATCCTTCACGTCGGTGACAGTGCCCGACTGCTTGTTGATCACGAGCGGCACGACGAACGCAACCGCCAACAGCGTCGTTTGCCCGGCCAGCCGCGCCCAATCCATCTGGCTCCTGAGTTTCCGCTCCTTCTTCTTCTGTCGTCGTCTACTCATGCGTGCCCGATCGGCGGAATCAATGCCTTGCACTCGAGGCCAGTCGGTCCACCTCACCCAACTCTCCGGGGTTCTCCCTTACGACGCCCGGCGCTCCGGCTCCTGTGTCCCTGCCGAGAGAGCCGGGGCCGGCAGGAATCCCCCACCCAACGCGTCGAATACTATCCTACCTCGGTGTCGCCTGGCACCTCATCGGTCTCAGGGCACCCTCTAGATTCCTGGGGTCCGGCGTTTGCCTCCGGCGTCCCCGGCGCACAGGAAGGACTCTCGGTTATGCACGATGTCGTCGTCGTGGGCGCTGGCCCCACCGGGTGCTACGCCGCCAGGGAACTCGCCCGGCTCGGCTACGGCGTCCTGGTCCTGGAGGAACATGCTGAGGTCGGTGAGCCAGTCCACTGCACCGGCGTGCTCGGCGCCGAGATCTACCAGCGCTTCGATCTCGATTCCACCTGTGTGCAGGACCGTCT
>JAUVSA010000138.1 GCA_030597345.1 Bacillota bacterium | reverse complement strand
GGGATGGAGGATCTCCCCAAAGCGTCGGAGGCCGCGCCGAGCACCCTCGAAGGACAGATCGTGATGTATGCCGACCGTATTGCATACATCAACCACGACATCGATGACGCCGTCCGCGCCGGTCTGATATCGGTCGACGATCTGCCGCCGGACTGCATATCCGCGCTCGGCGATACCCACGCGAAGCGGATTACGACAATGGTGACCGACATCATCTCCCACAGCCAGGGCCACCCGGCCGTCTCCTCGGGAACGGCGGTAGAGGAGGCATCGAACCGGCTGAAGGACTTCCTCTTCGAGCGTGTCTACCAGGGCGAGGCCGTGGCGGGATCTGACGCAGAGAGGGTCGCCGGGATGGTCAAGAGCCTGTTCCGCTTCTACATGGACCACCCCCAGGAGGTCAACGGCGGAGAGCAGGCGGCCTCGGCGAGCAGCGCGCGGCTGGCGCGCGTGGTCTGCGACTACCTGGCCGGCATGACGGATCGATTCGCGGCCCAGCGGTTTCAATCGCACTTCCTCCCGCGTCGATGGCGGGAATCGTAGCCGCCCCTTGCCCGCGACTTTTGCCCTGTCTGAGTGTCGATCCTATTGAACGAGCTATGAGCTTCGAGTGGAAGCGGATGGCCGCGCATCTGAAGCAGGGCATGGCGAAAGGACTGCGGCCGGTTCTCGCCTGCCTTTTTCTGGCCCTGGCGGCGGGAGGGGCGTTCGGCGCGTCGCGCCCCACAGATACCGCCGCGCATCCCTACGCGCCACCCTCCCATGTGAAGTTGATCCCGCAGCCGGAGGGAAGCGTGCTGGTGGAGGCCTCCGGCTATCGCGCGCTGATCGGGCAGGACGGCAACCTCCACTCCCTCCGCGTCGGCGAAACCGAGATGCTCGACGACCGCGTCGCCATCTCACTCGGCTCCTTCTTCTATGCTGACGGCCCCCGCGAGCTCGGTCAACTGGCCCAACAGGGGTCTGCCTTCATGGACGCGACCGATGGCACCTACTCGGTCCAGTACCGGTTCCTGCCCGACGAAATCCGCATCTCGCTCGAGAACAAGAGCTCCAGGCCCGTGCCCTACTTCATGGTTCTCACTCCCAAGGTGACAATCGCCACCCACCCGCCGACGGGCGAGGCGGCGGCGGCGCCGGCCAACGAGCCGTGGGGCGAGGTTCGCTTCGCCACCCAAAGCGGCGCCTACCTCGAGCTCTCCGGCGGCACCCGCATCTGGGGGCCGTGGCTGGGGCGACAGGTCTGGGAGGTCAGCCGCATCCCGCCCCAGGGCAGGCGGGAAGTACGGCTGCGAGCCGGCCTCGGCGAGCCCCCCAAGGCCACCCTCGAGCAGTTGGTCGGGATGCGAGCTGCCGTCCCGGACGACAATGCACTGGTGCCGCCTGACGAGCCCATTCAACTCCAGATCGCGATTGACAATCGATCGGAGAGGACGCTTGACGGGCTGTTGTCTCTGGAGCTGTCGGCCTCCCGCAGCGAGTTGGTGGTGTACTCGAGTTCTGCGGTTGCGCTGCCGGCCAAGCAGGTCACGGAGACCGGCCTCCGGTGGGAGGTAAGCGCCCCCGACTTCTACCAAGCCCGGGTGACGGTATTGGCCGAGGGGAAAGAGGTGGCGACGGCGCGGGCGATGGCCGGCTACCGAGTGAAGGACATCGAACCCTCAGCCACGCGGCCACCGGACTTCGAACAGTTCTGGAACCGCCTCCTGGCAGAGGTTGGCGATGGCCCGCCTGACTTCCGGATGGTGCTCGATGAGTCGCGCTCGCGTCGGGGCGTCAGCGTCTGGGTTGTCCAGTACGCTGGCATCGCCCACAAGACGATCCACGGGTGGTACTTGGTGCCGCGTCGGCCCGGGCCGGCCCCCGCCATTCTCTATCTCTCCGGCTACGGCGCGCGCCCCATCCACCCCCCACTGGCGCTGGCGCGCCGTGGCTACGCGATTCTCGCCATCGACGTGCGCGGCAATCCTGTCGATAGAGCTCGTCCCCGCCCCTTTGAGGACTACTGCACTCAGGGCATAGAGTCACCGGACACCTATGTATACCGAGAGATCGTGGCCCACGCACTGCGCGCGATTCGCTTCCTCCGGGCGCGAGAGGAGGCCGACCCGGAGCAAATCGCCGTGCTCGGGGTGAGCGAGGGCGGCGGACTGGCCCTTCTCCTATCCGCCCTCCACCCGGATATCCGGGCCGTCGCCGCGGACGCTCCCATGTTGTGCGACTTCCCGCTTTCCGTCCGGTCGGCCGCCTGGCCGTATACAGAAATCGCCCGATACATTCGCCGGCATCCAGGTGCGGCCAGCCGGGTCGCGCGGACGCTCTCCTACTTCGACGCGGTCAACTTCGCGCCCAATATCAAGTGCCCCGTGCTCCTGCGCGTGGGTCTGCTTGACCCCGTGTCGCTGCCGGCCGCCGTCTACGGCCTCGCCAACGTTCTCCCCGGCCCTGCCGAGGTGATCCCCTTCCCGGAGGCGGGACACGACGTGGGCGGCGAGGAGCTCTGGAACCACAAGTTCGAATGGCTGGCGAAGATCCTGGGCCCCGAGCCCCTGTCCTGAGAGAGAGTACGTTCAGGTGAGCAAGGACCTGCCGCGCACACCCGACCCGATTCTCCCCACACAGCTCCGCGCGCTCTTCCGGCGTCATGGGTTCCGCCCGCGGCGCCGGCTGGGACAGACGTTCCTGGTGGACAGAAACATCGTCCGGAAGATCGTGGAGGCGGCCCAGCTCGCGGGGCAAGAGCCTGTGCTGGAGGTGGGAGCCGGCGCAGGGGCCGTGACCGCGGCCCTCGCGGCAACCGCGCGCCGAGTAGTCGCCATCGAAGTTGACCCCACACTGGTGGCAATTCTCCACGAGACGGTGGGCGACGGCGCAACCGTTGTCTGTGCCGATATGCTGGAGGTGGACTGGGGCCAGGTGCTCGGCTCCGAGTTCAAGGGACAGTGGCGAGTAGTGGCGAACCTGCCGTACGCGATCACCGGTCCTGCCCTGCTCCGTCTCGCGGAGACGAGGGAATGGGCAGAGCGCATGGTGATAATGGTCCAAGCGGAGGTAGCGGAACGGCTGGCGGCCCCGCCGGGCACTCGCACCCGGGGGACACTGTCGGTGATTCTGCAGACGCTCTTTGAGGTGGAGATCGTGACGAGCGTATCGAGGACCTGCTTCTGGCCGCGGCCGCGGGTCGATTCGACCATCCTTACCCTGAATGTCCGGCGGCCGGCATTGCTCTCTGCTTCGCTGGAACCGGCATTTCGCCGGGTGGTTCGAGCTGCCTTTGGCGTCCGGCGTAAGACTCTGTCCAACGCTCTCGCGCACGCCAGTGTAATGGACCTGTCGAAGAGCGAAGCGAAGCGCCTGCTTTCCCAATGCGGCATAGATCAGGCGCGGCGCGCGGAGACTCTGAGCGAGGCCGAATTCTTGCGCTTGGCCAGCGCGCTCGCGCAGTTGCAGGACAGGCCCCGATGAAGCGCGTGGTCGTCCGCGCCGCCGCCAAGGTCAATCTCTGTCTGCGCGTCCTGGAGCGACGCACGGACGGATTTCACGAGGTGGAGACGATTCTCCACACCATAGGCCTTTGGGATCGCCTCTATCTGGAGCCCACCTCCGGCGAGTCTCGGATTGCGCTGGAGGCCAACACCGCCGGGGTCCCGGCCGATGAATCGAATCTGTGCTGGCAGGCGGCCGATCTCCTCATGAAGCGCGCAAAGGACTCTGGAGGCGTCGCCATCAGGCTGGAGAAATCGATCCCCGCCGGCGCCGGCCTCGGAGGAGGCAGCAGCGACGCAGCAGCCACCTTGGCGGGACTGGCACACATGTGGGGGCTCCCGCTCACAGGCGAGGAGTTGCTGGAGCTCGCCTCGGAGATTGGGGCAGACGTCCCCTTCTTCTTGCTGGGCGGCTGCTGCCTCGCGCGGGGCAAGGGAGAGAAGCTCCAAGCTCTGCCCGCGATCGCGGCCTGGCTGGTATTGGTCGCGCCAGAGCGTCGCGTCTCCACCTCGCAGGCCTACCGGGCCCTGGGGCGACGGACATCTCGGAGTCGCCGTAAAGGCCTGACTCGGGCAGCACAGCGGACCGTGAAGGCGGCAAAGGAAGGCGACCTGCCGGCACTGGCAAAGACTCTCCATAACGACTTCGAAACCATCGAAATGGCCGGCATCGCGGAAGCGCGGGAGGCGAAAGCAGCGCTGATTGACGCCGGTTGCTCCGGCGCGGCCCTCTCCGGC
This sequence comes from Bacillota bacterium, assembly GCA_030597345.1. Lineage (GTDB taxonomy): Bacteria > Armatimonadota > Hebobacteria > Hebobacterales > Hebobacteraceae > JAUVSA01. The sequence continues at coordinate 1,791 of JAUVSA010000138.1, read as the reverse complement.
AGCGGGTCCGCTGTATTCGGCATGGCTCCCGGCGAGGAAGCCGCCAATGCCATCGCGGCCAAGCTCCGAGATCGATGGCCTTGGGTGGAGGCGGTGCCGACGGTGCCCGCTCCGGAGAGCCTGTTGATTCGAGAGGCTGCGGAGGCATAGCTCTCATGTTAGATGCAGTAGTGCTGGCGGGCGGTGTGGACCGTGGAGAGATAGCCGCGGAGACGGGAATCATCCATCGCCCCCTCCTCGAGGTCGGCGGCGTTCCGATGATCCAAAGGACGTTGGCCGCACTCCGGGGCGCCTCTTCGGTGGGCGAGGTGGCGCTGGTCGCCCCGGAGCCGGTACAGCTTGCAGTCAGTGAGGATGCTGTGGACATCCGCGTGCCGGCAGGTGACGCCTTCGTCGACAATATCCAGCGCGGCATCCAGGCCCATGCCGGCGGCACCGACGCGCTGCTGCTGTTGACCGCGGACATTCCCCTGATAACATCGGCCGCCATCAATGACCTCGCGCAGCAGGCGTTGGCCGCGCGGGCCGACGTCGCCTATCCCATCATCCCCAGAGAGTCCTGCGAGCGCGAGTTCCCCGGCGCGCGTCGCACATATGTGACACTGAAGGATGGCGTCTACACCGGGGGCAACGCCGTGGTAGTGAAACGTGACTTCCTCCAGCTCCGCCGGGAGCTCATAGAGAAGCTCTTCGCCGCCCGCAAGAACCCCCTGAAGCTGGCCGCCATCTTCGGCCTCGGTTTCATCTTCGCTCTGGTCACCCGCCGGCTTTCTCTCTCTCGGTTGGAGGCGCGGGCGAGCCAGATCGTAGGGGGCAAAGTCGCCGCCATAATCAGCACCTATCCCGAGCTGGGTTTCGACGTCGACAAGCTTGAGGATCTGAACCTCGCGCGACGGGCGGCCGCTTCCTTCGACTCCCGCTGATCCCCGGTCGGGGCGACCCCCGCCTTGACAGCCCCCCGACCAGACCCCTATACTCGGGCCGCCGGGTGCGAGTCCCCGTGCGGAGTTATCCGCCCGGGCGACAGACGGGAGTGCAGTCCGGCCCCGCAAGCAGCCCGACAGCGCTGAGCCACAGGGGGGTGGCGCGTGGCAACGGTTCGGTGTCCGATTTGCGGCACCATCAACCCGAACGGCCGTCGCCGGCTGGCGAGGTGCCGCCGGTGCCGGGAGCTTCTAGGGAAATGTCGATACTGCGACTACTACGACGCGCGGCTCCTGGATTGCACGCATCTCTCCCATCGTCTCGACGAGAAGATCGTCGATCCCGACGCAGTGTTGACCTGCCTCGACTTCCAGTCCTCCCTCGCCGCGGAACGGAAACGCAGGCCCGCACTGGGGCTGGTAAGAACTGTGCCCCTCGCCGCTCTGGCCGCCATCCTGGCCATATTCGGGTTCATCCACATCTACCGCGGGGCGACGCTGCCTCCGCCGCCCGCACTCCTTCGTGCCAGTGTCAGCGTGCCATCAGTCAGCTTTCGGGACTCGGGATTCGACGTGAAGGTGCTGGTGCGGAACGAGGCGGAGCGCCCCGCCCAGGATGTCGAAGTCTACATCACCGGGCGGAGCCTGCGGCGCTTGACTTGCCAATACATCCAGCCGCCGGAGGCCTTCCTGGAGAGCCCGGCACACTCGGTCTGCGCCTTGATGGGGGATCTGCAGCCCGGCGAAATCCGCTGGGTGCTCTTCCACTTCATGGCCGCGCGGGCAGGAGAACTGGACCTCACCGCGCACGTGACCGCGGCAAATGTGTCGACGCCACAGAAGCTCCAGATCAGCGGCGAGGTCGTGC
>JAUVSA010000033.1 GCA_030597345.1 Bacillota bacterium | reverse complement strand
GCCAGCGCCAGCCCCCACAGGGCGACCCGCAAGGCCCATGCCGAGCTGGCAGCAAGCCTTTCCTCGCCCCTGAGCAATCGGAGCCCCGCGGTCACGGGTAGAAGGAGCATGACGAAGAAGTACGTCCACGAAATCGCGGATGCCATCAACAGCAGAACAGTGGCCAGGGAGTACTCGACGGCCCGGTGCTCGGGGCGGTCCGGCCGCCGCAGACCGCAGCTGACGGCGAAAGTGGCGCACAGGATCGCGAATATGCCCAGTATCACACTGTTGACCTGTGACTCGCTCAGGTCAGCGAGATTGACGTAGATGGGAGGCAGCTGGCGCGCCATCACCTGCGCGTCCACATGGGTCAGGTAGCGCCGAGCTCCTGCCGGCAGGGATTGATTTCCGAAGTCGAGGCTGTGCTGTCCCCAATCGCCGGCCTTTCCCTCAGTCACGAACGGCATCACAACACGCCTTGCCCACTCCCCGACTTCCCCCAAGTTCCGCCGAAAGCCCCGCGCCGGCGCCGGCATGACGATCATCAGAAGAGCGCAAGCGAGCAGTGCGGACGCCACCACGCGCAAGCGCAGACGATAGGCGAAGTAGACGAGCAGGGGCACTGGAAAGACCTTGATTGCAATGGCAGCGCCGAGCGGCAGACCGGCCAGCCATTGGCGGTTCCGCGTGTCCGCCAGAAACGTCCAGTAGAGCAAGGCTGTGATCAGGATGTTTGTCTGTCCGAGGACGAGGTCATCGACTGCGAATGCGGCGACCATCAGCAGGGGCAGCCAGTTGCGGCGCGCTGGCGAACGGTCCGCGCCGGAGGAACAGATGCCTCTCGCCAGGCGCCAGCATTGCCAGAAAAGCAGCAGATTGATGGCATACCAGGAGAAGAAGAAGGGGGCGAACCCGAGGAACGTGAGAGGGGCCACCAGTACCGCGAAGGTGGGCGGATATCGGTAGTGCGGAAGGTTAACGAGGCTTTCTCCGCTCAGTACGCGGCGGCCGGCATCGTACCACACCTCCGTATCCTTGAAGTCTCCGTTGAAGAACTTGACGACCATGTACACTGTCAGTAGGATCACCAGTACGCAGGATACGCGCATCGTCCGCCGCGCAGCCGTGCGCTCTCCAGGATCGCTCGGTGACTGGCCGCCCATGTCGTCTTCTGTCCCTCTCCTATCGAGAAATGCAGAACCGCCGTGGTCCTGTTCTGCTCTGGCGCCGGACGAGCCTGCTGGGAGAGGGTTAAGTGACGGGGAAGAGAAGAAGCTCGCGGACCGAGGCTGACTGGCGTGAAGATTCTGCGGCGCGAGAAGATCTGGATCCATGCCCACTTCGTGACCGACTGCATGTATCTTCCGGACCATCGTGCAAGGGAGATCCGGCGGAAGATGGCCCGCGTGCTCGACAGACTGGGCATCGTGTTTGGAATCCACTTCGACTCCCGCGGCGACGAAGGACTCCGGATCGTTCTCGAGTGCATCCCGTTCCCCGAAACGATGGCGCAAATAGAGTCAGCGCTTGCGGCCACCATCGAGCCGATGCCGGCGCGGCCGCGGAGGACGAAGGTCAAGATAGAACCCGAGGTGCTGGAGATGGGAGAGTAGATGATGGCAGACGAACCGCGGCTGCCGCCGGGACAGCATGTCATAGATGAGCTGCCCGTGCTTCACGTCGGCGAAGTGCCCGCCTTCGATGCTGAGAAGTGGGACCTCCGAATTGACGGGGAGGTACGCCATCCACGACGCCTGACCTATGATGAGGTGCGCGCGCTGCCCTCGGTAATCGACACCTCGGACTTTCACTGCGTGGAGTCATGGAGCCGGCTGGGGTGTGCCTGGGACGGACTGCGCTTCTCCGAGATCGCTGCTCTGGTTGCCCCGACGGAGCGAGCGAGGTTCGCAACGGTGGGCTGCGACGGCGGCTACACCACGAGTCTTCCGCGGGCGGACTTGCTGGAGCCAGACGTGCTTCTCGCCTGGGGCCTGGATGGAGAACTACTGAAGCCGGAGCACGGTTTTCCGCTTCGGCTGGTCGTGCCACAGAAGTACGCCTACAAGAGCGCCAAGTGGGTCCGGTGGATTCGTTTCACCTGCGAACAGGAGCTCGGGTACTGGGAGGCGCGGGGCTACAGCAATAGCGCCGATCCCTGGCGCGAGGAACGCCGCGCGTAGGCACGGCTGCCGCACGGGCATCAGGGTCTGTCATCGGGTGCCGCGCGCCCGGACTCTGGGTTGGCCCGGAGCGTACCTCCAAGCGCGTGTCTCGCCTCTGGCCTAACTCACCCTAAACCGGCATCTCAGGGCGCTTCTGCCCTTGTGGAATAACCTTAGGCGTGTGGGTAGCAAGCCCAGGCGTCCAGTCCCCGCTGGCGTCTGTGGCCGAAGGGCCCTGAGGTTATGGCGGCAGAAGTCCTCACCAAGACAGCTAGCGTCGCGCGCTGGCACGAATACGTTCGAACCCGCGACGTCACGATACGCAATGACCTAGTGCTGCAGCACCTCGGCCTGGTCTACCGACTTGCGAATCAGCATGCTCCTCTCGCCAGCGACTCCCTGCAGGACTTGATCCAGGAGGGATGTCTCGGCTTGATCCGCGCGGTGGAGCGGTTCCGGCCCGACTATGGTGTGCAGTTCTCCACCTATGCCTATCCCGTGATCTCGGGGGCGATCAAGAACTACCTCCGATATCGCCGCCGGCTTCTTGGCAAGCAGATGGCCTATCGCCTGGATGACGAGCCCAGACCCGAGAGCGAAACCTGGGGCATGCTGCCTCCGATCGGAGAAGAACTGGTCGCGCCCGGCGACATCGAGGCCTTCGCGCAGACCGTCGACGAGGACTTCCCAGACCAGGTGGTTGCTCGTCTGGTCACAGATGATTTGCTGTCTCGCCTGCCGGCAATCGAGCAGCGAATCGTGACACACTTCTTCTACGACGACCTCACGCAGCGGGAGATCGGGCGGCTGGTGGCTCGCAGCAACAGCCGCGTATGCCGGCTGCTGCGGCGGGCCCTGGAGCGTCTCCGGCTGGTGCTGGTGGGGATTCAGCGAGAGGAGAGCCGTGTCACCGCCGCGACGGGCCCACCGCTGCTTCAAGCGGCCTTCGTAGTCGACGTGGAGACTGGTCTCTTCGGCCCCGCCCATCTGCGGCGGTCGCTGGGACGAGAGCTCGCGCGCGCGCGAGCTCTGGGAGCCCCGCTAAGCCTTGCCGTGCTGCGTCCGCGCGGCCCCCAAGGAGAGGTCACGCCGCGGCTGCTGGTGGAGACGGCGAGGCATATCTATCGCAGAGTGAGAGTTCTCGATCATGTGTTCCGCGCCGGTCCTAGCGAGTTGGCTCTGGTATTCAGCCTGCCCGCACGGGAGGCGGCCAGCATCTGCGGGCGTCTCGCAGGAGACGAAGCATCGCTGACGGTCGACTACGCCATACGCAGCTTCCCCCAAGATGGCGATAGCCCGTCGGGACTAATGGCGGCAGCCCGCGCGGGGCTGGGGTAAGCATCCCCAAGACGCCGACCTATTCGCTCCCTTGACACTGAGTGACTCCCTCCGTAGAATAGTGTTGCCGCGCGTCGAGCCACGCTCATGGTCTACGGCCTTATCTCGGATATCCACGGGAGCCTCGAAGCACTTGAGGCCGTTCTAGCTGAGCTGAGCGGCGTAGATGCTTTCATCTGCCCGGGAGACATTGTTGGCTATGGCCCCGATCCCGGCGCCTGCGTGGAGCGCGTACGCGAACTCCCCAATCTCACTTGCGTCGCGGGCAACCACGACCTGGCCGCGGTCGGAGACTACAACGTCAAGTCGTTCAACCTGTACGCGGGCCAGGCCATTGAGTGGACTGGCCGGCAGCTCTCGGCTGAGCAGAAGACCTACCTGTCCTCCCTGCGGCGAGCGGACCATGTAGCTGATGCCGAGGTCGTCCACGGGTCACTCGCCGAGCAGATGGCCTACATTACCGACGTCGGCGAGGCGACCGAGTGCTTCGATGAGATGCAGAGTCAGCTTTGCTTCATCGGACACACACACGTTGCCGAGTACTACCGTCGGAGCGACGACACGGGGTCCTGCGAGCAGGTCCCTCTGTTGTCCGGCGGCGGCATCAAGCTGGAGGCGGGGATGAGCTACATCATCAACCCCGGGGCCGTCGGACAGCCGCGCGACCGGAATCCTGCCGCGGCCTTTGGGATCTACGATCCGGAGGCACGCACTGTCGAGGTGCGACGAATCGAGTACGATATCGCCCGCGTGCAGGAAAAAATGCAGCGCGCGGGACTCCCAGCCGACCTTGCCGACCGGCTGGCGCGGGGACGGTGAGGTCCTTCGCTCAGGCAACGACGAAGAAGGACTGGCTTAGAAGCAGCCATCCGTTGAGGTAGTAGAACGCAATCGGTGCGTTGAACAGCAGACTGTCGAAGCGGTCGAGCACCCCACCGTGCCCCGGAAGGATCGCCCCTGAGTCCTTGACGCCTGCCTTTCGCTTGAGGGAGGACATGAACAGATCCCCAAGCTGGCCGGCCACCCCCAGGATGGCACCGAGCAGGACCCCATCCACCAGCGGTAGGCCGAGCCATCGTCCCATGGTCGCCGCCACGAGGACGGCGGCTACCATCCCCGCCGCCGCTCCCTCCACAGTCTTGCCCGGGCTGATCTTCGGGCACAGCTTGTGGCGGCCGATGGCCTTCCCCACGAAGTAAGCAGCAATGTCGGTGGCCCAGCAGGCGATGACGACTAACGCAAGCACGCCTGCACCGAAGGGGATTGTGACAGCGAGGCCCGCGAGCGAAACGTCGTCTCCTGGAAGGGCCCGCAGCAAGTTCGCGTGGCCGAACAGGAGAGGAACGTACAGGAGACCCAGGAGGGTTGCGTTGCGCCAGTCGATGTTCTCAATGCCCGCAAGTCGTTTCGCGCGGACCGCGTAGCGCAGCATCAGTGCAAGTTCGCCGACGGCCCAGACCCAAACGAGCAGCATCATGGGAACCAGCGCGTAAGGAGCCGGCGTGAGCGTGATCGGCAGCGCTATCAGGTAACCAATGGCCGGCCGGACACGCGCTCCGGTGGCAGCGGCCAACCGGTAGTACTCGGCTAAACCGACGAGCGCCAGCAGTGCGACCAGGACCGACAAGTACCACCCGCCCAGGTAGATGAGCAGCAGAGCGATGGGGATTCCGATCGCGGCTGTCAAAACACGCTGCCAGAGCACCCGAGGCTACGCCTCCTCTCCTTCTTTGCGCCTTTGCAGGACCACGGCGACCTCCGCCCCGACGAGCATGATGCTCGCCGTCAGGTAGAGCCACATGATCACCAGGACGATGCCTGCCAGAGACCCATATAGTCTACCGTAGGCCGCGCTCTGACTAACGAGGGTCGCGAAGGCGAGCCGGGAGACCTCCCACAGCACAGCTGCTGTCGCGGCGCCGATGGCCGCTTCCTTCCACCTCACCCGCTCTTGCGGCAGGAACACGTACATCAGTAGGAACATGAGCCAAGCGGCCCCCAGGACTATCGCCTCGGTAGCTCCAGGGCCGACCCAGCGCAGCCCAGAGATGACCGCGAGCACGCTCTCGCGAGCCGCGAGCGCCGCCGCGGCGGTGGTAGCGAGCATGGTGACGAGGAAGATCAGTCCCGCGCCGGCCATGGCGCCCAGGGCGACGAGGTTGCGCAGGAACAAGGGCCGGCCGCGTCCATGTCCCGACCATACCCGGGTGAGGATGTCTTCCAGGGTTCGAAAGAGTCGGCTGGCCGCCCAGAGCAGACCCAAGATGCTGATCGCTTCCACGAACCCGGAGCCGGTCGGACGGGGGAACTCGCGGATCGCCTCCTCGATGCCGGGGGCCGGCAGCGGCACCACCCAGTGCAGAAAGGATATGACCTGTTGCTCCGCGTCGCCGCCAGCGGCGACACCCAGCACCCGGCCCAGCAGTGATGCCGCCAGGGCGGCGAGGGGGACGAGGCAGATGAGGCCGTAGAACGCCGTCGCGGCGGCCATCAGGGAGCAGCCGTCCTCGCTAAAGCGCACCCACACCTCGCGTGCAATCCGAGTCGGGTGGGACACTGTGCTCTTTCCCGCCGCAGCCCTGCCGCACTTCTCAGTTGTGCCGCGGGGCGCCTCGATCGCGAGACGCCCCACTCTTCTTCCACAACTCCCCAGCGGCCGGCTACGGTTGGTGGACTTCCCCCTCGGGGTCCGCGCTCATCCGCACCAGCGCGTAGTGAAACTCAATCACCTCTTCAGGTGTGATCTCGCCCATCTTCTCGAATCGGCGCCGACTGGACTCGTCGCTCGTGCGGGCGGTTGGTCGAAGGACAGCAGGATCCCACGTGTCTTCCTGCACCAGCTTCTCGCCCAGCCGCTTGCAGCGCCCGCAGCGATAGCGAATGTAGATGAAGCTCGGCCCCACGATAGTGAGGTGGAGCCCGGTCTGTATCACGTCCCTCTGCACGACGCGGTGACCGCAGCGGCATCGAATAACTGTGCGATTAATCTCCCCGTACCTCCCGGCCGAACCACTCCTGGCTCGCACCCAATCAGAAACAACTTCGACGTGTGCTTCGCGTCTTCCTCCGCAGATAGCAGCACAAGCGGGCCGCCCCAGACACAATAGACGCTCGCCCCCTCAGATGATGGCCTCAGATGATGATAACGCCGCGCTCGCCCTTCTCGATCCGCCCTATCCGGTACGCAGTTTCGCCGCCGGCGGATAGTCGAGAGGCCACCTGATCGCCCGCGGCTTCGGGGACGACCAGCACGAAGCCCACGCCCATATTGAAGGTATGGTACATGTCCTCATCCGGCACGCGGCCCAGATCCTGAATCAGCTCGAAGATGGCGGGCACATGCCAGCTCCCTCTCTCGACTACGGCGCGACAGCCCTCAGGAAGGCAGCGGACGAGATTATCGGGCAGCCCGCCACCGGTCACGTGGGCCATCCCTCTGATCTCTACGTCTTCGAGAAGCGGAAGGATGGCCGGGGAGTAGCAGCGGTGAATCCGCATCAACTCCTCACCAATGGTGCGATCCAGCTCCGGGACGAACTGATCGACAGGCAGCCCGGCCACTTCGAAGAAGAGCTTGCGCGCCAGGGAGTAGCCGTTCGTGTGCAACCCGTTGGATGCGAGGCCGATGATGACATCGCCGGGCTGGATTAGGCAGCCGCGCACGGCGCGGTCCCGCGCCACCGCTCCGGCGATGAACCCGACAACGTCATACTCGCCCTCCCGGTACATGCCGGGCAGCTCGGCCGTCTCCCCTCCAATGAGGGCGCAGCCCACCTCCTTGCAGGCGACGACGAGACCTTCGATCACCTGGGCAATCAGCTCGGGGGAGAGCGCGCTGGCGGCAATGTAGTCCATGAAGAATAGCGGCCGCGCCCCGTGCACCAAGATGTCGTTGGCGCAGTGATTGACGAGGTCCTGACCCACGGTATTGTGTCGGTCCATCAGCGTGGCCACCATCAGTTTGGTGCCCACACTGTCCACACTCGTCACCAACAGGGCGTCCTCGCCGGCCAACTTGGCGAGGGAGAACATGGCGCCAAAGGTGCCTATGTCGGTCGCCACCTCAGGGGTGAAGGTGGAGCGAATGTGCGGCTTGACTTGCTCCAGGGCCGCCGCGGTGCGGTCGATGTCTACGCCGGCGTCTCGGTAGGTGATGCGGCCGGCGCGTTTGTTTTGGCCTCTTCCTCGCCTTCCCGCCACGCACTTTCCTCCAGATCGAGTTTGCTCAGCTTGACGTCTTTGGGGATGGGGATCGGATAGCGCCCCGTGAAGCAGGCCAGGCAGAGCTTCCGGCGCGGCACCCGCAGCCCCTTGAGCATCCCGGCAACGGACTGATAGCCGAGGCTGTCGGCCCCGATGGCCTCGCGGATTTCCTCTACCGTCGAGCAGCGGGCCGCGATCAGCTCGGACCGGTTGCTGGTGTCGACACCATAGTAGCAGGGCCACCGATAGGGCGGGGCGCTGATGCGCACGTGCACCTCGCGCGCCCCCTGCTCCCGGATCATGCGGACGATCCGCCGCTTGGTAGTACCTCGCACGATTGAGTCGTCGACCATCACCACGCGCCTCCCCTGAAGCGCCTCCCGGAGAGGGTTGAGCTTTATCCGCACTCCAAGCTCTCGCAGGCGCTGGTCCGGCTGGATGAAGGTGCGCGGGATGTAGCGGTTCTTGATCAGCCCCTCGCCGAAGGGCACGCCAGACTCCTCCGCGTAGCCGATTGCGGCAGGCCAGCCGGTGTCGGGCACAGGTATCACCACATCCCCCTCTACGGGATGATCCTTCGCCACTTGGCGTCCGAGGCGCCGCCGGGCCTCGTGCACAAGACGTCCCCCGATCTCACTGTCGGGCCGCGCCATGTAGATGTACTCGAAGACGCAGAGCGCCTGTCGCGGACTGCGCAGCACCTGCTGCGCCCGCATGCCATCCTTGTCCGCAACGACCAACTCTCCGGGATCGACCTCGCGGAGGAACTCCGATCCGATAACGTTCAGGGCACAGCTCTCCGAGGCGAAGACGATCGCCTGGCCGTTGAGTCGACCGATGCAGAGCGGCCGCACGCCGTACGGGTCCCGCACCGCCATGACCGAATCCTCAGTCAAGATGGTGAGGGAATAGGCGCCCCGCCAGCGGGGCATACACGCTGCCACTCCCTTCTCGACACTGCCCTGTCTGTCCGCCTCGCGCGCGACCATGAGCAACATCACTTCCGAGTCGCTCGAGGCGGCGAAGCTCGTCCCTTCTGCCTCCAGCTCGCGCCGCAGCTCGAGCGCGTTCACCAGGTTCCCGTTATGCGCGAGTGCTATCTTCCCGCCCCGCCACTCTGCCACCATTGGCTGCGCGTTGACAAGAGAACTGGTGCCGCTGGTCGAGTAGCGGGTATGGCCGATGGCCAGGTCGCCCTGCAGGCGGGACAGGGTCTCTTCGTCAAAGACCTGGAACACCAGCCCCATCTCACGATAGAGTGTCATTTCGCGGCCATCGGAGACCGCTATGCCCGCGCTTTCCTGGCCTCGATGCTGGAGCGCGAACAGCCCGAAGTACGTCAGGCGGGAGACGTCCTCCCCCGGGCCGAATATTCCGAAGACCCCACACGCATCCCGCGGCTTCGACTCCTGGATCAGGCACCTGCTAGATGACATTGGCTGTATTCACCCGTACGCTTTATGACAGGGCCGCCCGGAGGAGCAACTCGGGCCGCTTCGCGCCTTCAGCGCGGCAGCCGGAGCTACACCGGCAACGGCTTCTCCGGTCGGCTCCCCCGCGGCAACACTACCTGCTTCGATCATCCGGCATTCAATCCTTGTCCATGCAGTGCCACGATGTCAAACGAGACCGATACCCGCCTCCCGCCCTGGCTATTACTGCATCAGAGAGGGGATCGCATCCCGCCAAATCTGCTCCATATCAGCGACCTTCAGCGTGACGCGCGTCTCCCCCTCGGCCGAAATGATCAGCTCATCTCCCCCGGCTTCGCCCAGCACGCACACGGGCGCACCCTCATCTGCGGCAAGCCGCTGGATGCGCTCTGCGTTCTCGGGGCTGGCGGAGAGCACGATCCGAGAGGCCGACTCGCCGAAGAGCCGGGCGTCGAGCCGGACGCTGGCATCTCCGGGCAGCGTGATCTTGGCGCCCATGTGCCCTGCCATACAGCACTCGGCCAAAGCAATCGCAATCCCGCCGTCGGAGCAGTCGTGGGCGGAGGCGGCGAGACCCTCCCGCACCGCGGCGAGACACGCCGACTGGACTCTTTTTTCGCGATCCAGGTCGAGGGCAGGCGGGCGTCCGGTGACCTGGCCGTGAATGCGCTTGAGGTACTCAGTGCCTCCCAGGTCCTCCTGCGTCTCTCCCAGGAGCAGGATCACATCGCCCGCTCGCTTGAAGCCTGTGGTGCAGTGCCGTCGCACATCATCGAGCACTCCCACGACGCCGAGCACCGGCGTCGGATACACCGCTGTCTCAGGCGTCTCGTTGTAGAAGCCCACGTTCCCGCTCACTACGGGCAGGCCGAACTCCCGGCAGGCATCGGCAAGTCCCTCCACACATCTCTTGAACTGCCAGAACCGATCCGGCTTCTCGGGGTTTCCGAAATTCAGACAGTCGGTCACTCCCGCGGGCTCCGCGCCAACGCAGACCAGGTTGCGGGCAGCCTCCGCAACTACCAGCTGTGCACCCAGATAGGGGTCGAGGTAGCAGTAGCGCCCATTCCCGTCGGTGGTGATAGCAATGCCCTGCCGGTAGCCCTTCAACTGCAACACCGCCGCGTCCCCACCCGGGACGACAACGGTGTTTGTCTGCACCATATGGTCGTACTGGTGATACACCCAGGCGGCGCTGGCGATATTGGGGCTGGCGAGCAGGTCTCGCAGCACGCCGTTCATGTCCTCCGGGAGCGGCAGCTCGCCGAGGTCGGCCGATCTGACCTCTCGGTAGTACGCGGGCTCCTCCACAGGCAGGTGGCGCACCGGCGGTTCCGCCAGAGTCTTGGCCTCCAGCTCGGCGACGAGCTTGCCGTTGTCCCGCACGCGCAGGATGCCGTCTCCGGTGACCTTTCCAATGACAACCGCGTTGATGCCCCACTTGCGGAATATCCCCAGGACCGCGTCTGCCCGGGCTTTCTGGGCAACCAGGAGCACCCGTGCCTGGGACGCGGACATCATCATCTCCCAGGGCTCCATGCCGGGCTCCCGGCGCGGGACTTTCTGAAGGTCGATGTCCATGCCGTGGTCTCCCGCGGCGGACATCTCACAGGTGGTGCAGGTGATACCGGCGGCCCCCATGTCTTTGAGCCCCACCACCGCGCCCGTCTTCAGAACTTCCAGACATGCCTCGATGAGGCATTTCTCCGTGAAAGGGTCGCCAATCTGTACCGTTGGGCGCTTCTCTTCATCCACGCCGAACTCGTGGCTGGCGAGGATGCTGGCGCCGCCAATGCCGTCGCGCCCGGTGGAGTTCCCGACGATCATGACGGGGTTGCCCTCACCGACGGCGCGGCTGGTGGCGATCTTGTCCGTCTCGACGATGCCGACGGCCATTACATTGACGAGGCAGTTGCCGCCGTAAGCCTCCTCGAACCGCAGCTCGCCCCCGACGGTTGGCACGCCGAGGCAGTTACCGTAGAAGGAGATCCCGCTCACCACGCCGCGGAGGAGATAGCGAGCCAGCGGTTTGTCGAGCTCACCGAACCGGAGTGGGTCCAGCACCGCGATGGGCCGCGCTCCCATCGTGAAGATGTCTCGAATGATGCCCCCCACGCCCGTCGCCGCGCCCTGAAATGGCTCCACCTGGCTCGGGTGGTTGTGGCTCTCCATCTTGAAGAGCACCGTGAGGCCGGGAGCTACCTCGATTCCGCCTGCGTCCTCCCCCTCCGCGCGAGCCGCGTACTTGCCTTCCTTCGGCAGCAGGGCGAGCAGCGGCCGGCTCCTCGGGTAGCCGCAGTGCTCGGACCATTCGACCGAGAACATGGCCAGCTCGGTTGGCGTGGGCTCCCGCCCAATCGCGTTGACGACGCGCTCGAACTCCTCGTCGCTCAGGCCCAGCTCACGCCACATCTGTGGTTCAATCGCCATCAGTCTCTCCCGCCAGCTTCTCCCCCTTCTCCGCCTATCCGAGTAAGCTCTCCCAAACCATCCTGCCGTCCGCTGACCCCAGCAGGGGGTCAGTGCACCGCTCGGGATGGGGCATCATCCCCATGACATTGCGCTCCCGGTTGCAGACTCCCGCGATGTTGTCGAGAGACCCATTGGGACTCGCCTCCGGCGTTATCTCGCCCTCCGGAGTGCAATAGCGAAACACAACCTGGTCGTTACGCTTCAAGTCGTCGAGGGTGGCCTGATCGGCGTAGTAGTTGCCCTCGCCGTGTGCGATGGGAATGCGGAGCACTGCTCCCTTCTGCATGCCGCGGGTGTAGGGAGTATCAGTAGTCTCGGCGCGCAGATTCACGTACTTGCACACGAATGTCTGCCCGACGTTGCGCATCACCGCACCGGGCAGCAGACCTGCCTCGAGCAGGATCTGGAAGCCGTTGCAGATCCCCAGCACGAGTCCACCCTTGGAGGCAAACTCGCTCACTGCGTTCATGACGGGAGAGAAGCGGGCCACCGCGCCGGTGCGGAGATAGTCTCCGTAGCTGAAGCCGCCGGGCAGGATCACGCAGTCGAACCGGCCCAGGTCGGTCTCTTCGTGCCAGATGTAGTCCACCGGAGCGCCCATGCCGTCATGGAGCGCGTGCCAGGCATCAGTGTCGCAGTTGGTGCCCGGGAAGACGACGATGCCGAAGCGGAGCTTGGTCGCGGTGGACACCGGCTACCCCTCGATCTCGAACCGGAAGTCCTCGATGATCGGGTTGGCCAGCAGCTCTCGGCACATCTCGTCGAGCTGGGTGGATAGCTGCTCCTTCGGGGCGCCGTCGAGCTCCATCTCCACGACCTTGCCAATCCGCAGATTCTGGACACCTGTGTAGCCGAGATTGTGGAGGGCCCTCTCGACGGTCTGTCCCTGGGCGTCCATGAT
>JAUVSA010000252.1 GCA_030597345.1 Bacillota bacterium | reverse complement strand
TCGAAGCACCCGTTCGTGTAGACGATAACCTTCCCCGCCGCGCGGCATTCTGCGGCCCGTTCCTTGGCCGCATCCCGCGATATGATCTTAGAGGCCGCGGACCTGAACTCGCTGTTGTCTTTCATGTTCGATCTCGTCCTGCTCTCGCTCCCCCCACCGCCGCCCGCGCCCTCGCCCAACCCGCTCGCAGTCCGTCCCTCGCGGCGGGGCTGAACACCGCCGGCACGAGTCTCCAGACTCCCCCCAGCAGCGCCGATGCCGCCATCTTCGCCCTCAACCACCTCGCTCGTCCCGGCGAGTAGTGCTTCTCATAGAAGCGCACCCGCGACTCCGCCGCCCACCGCGCCCTCTCCGCCGCGGAAACCTGCGCGGCACTCTCCCCCAGGTCGTGCCTGATCTCGACGCCCGGAACTGTCACCACTCGCCATCCGGCCTCCCGCGCCCGATAGCACCAGTCCACATCCTCGTAGTACATGAAGAAGCCCTCGTCCAGGGGACCGATTTCCTTCACCATCCCCCGCCGCGCGGCGAGACATGCCCCCGAGACCCATGCCACATCGCGTCCCGGGCCCTCTGCCTGAGCGACGGAGGTTCCCCGCTGGCCCGGAAACGACATCTCGTAACCAGGCGCATGTCTGTCGTGCGAATCCACACTGGAACATCCCGCTATCCCTATCCGTCCGTCCGCGCCCACCGCCGCCATCAAGCCGCGCAGCGACTCCCGGCCGATCTGCGCATCCGGGTTCAGCAGCAGCACCACCTCTCCCTCCGTCTCCGAGAGCGCCTGGTTCACCGCCGTCGCAAACCCCACGTTCTCCGAGTTCCGGATCAGTCTGACCCCGTCCCGCCCTGCCGCTGTCCCCGCCGATCCGTCCGTGGAAGCATTGTCCACCACAACCGTCTCCGTTCGCATTCCCTTGCTCGCGCCCGCCACTGATGCCAGACATCGGCCGAGCGCCGCGCCGCTGTTCCATGCCACCACTATCACGGAGAGTTCGACGCGTCCCTCTTCCATCAGATCTCGCGCTCCCGCTCGTTCCCTTCTTTCTGCTGCAACTCCCAGATCCGCAAGTCCTTCGCCGCCGCGTACACCCCGGTCAGCAATGCCACCACCAGCCCATGCGCCCCATCCAAGAAGCCCCCCTGCACGAGATATGCCTTCAGGAACCGCAGCCCCGGATGGAACATCATGTAGGCCGGCGATACCCGCACCCCCTGTCTTCTCGCCTCGATGGCGTTCCACTGGGCGTATCGGCTCAGCTTCGGCCAGTAATCGTCCAGCGACCGATAGGAATGATGGATGAGGCGCCCTTTCAGCCGTCCCACGGGGCCCTCGACTACCATCCGCTCGTGCACCTGCCGATCCAGGTATCGCCCCCTGTCCCGCTGAAACAGCCGCAGCACCCAGTCATTCTGCCAGCCCGAGTAGCGGATTTCCCGCCCAAGAAAGAAGTTCCGCCGCTTGATCTGATATCCATCCCTTGGCCTTGGCTCTGCGATCGTTCTCCCGATCTCCTCTGCCAGCTCCTTGGTCACCCACTCATCCGCGTCCACGATCAGCACCCATTCATGCGCCGCCTGTGGAATCGCCCAATTCTTCTGTGCCGCCGGCGACTCGTACTCGTGTTGCAGTACCCGCGCGCCACAGCCGCGCGCAATGTCGGGGGTGCCATCGGTGCTGAACGAGTCGACCACGATCAGCTCATCCGCAAACGCCAGTCGCCCCAGGCACTCCGCCACGCGCGCCGCCTCGTTGAAGGTGGTGACAATCGCAGTAAGGCGGCTCATGCCTGGCCTCGCTCCAGCACCTCGTGGTATAAGTCCACAATCCGCTCGACCACCCGCGGCCGGTCGTACAGCCCAAGCGCTCGCTCTCGCCCAGCTTCACCCATCTCCCGCGCCCGCTCCGAATCGCGCAGCAGTTCCACCAGGGCTCCCGCCAGCGCCTCCGCATTCCCGGACGGCACGATCAGCCCCGTTTCACGGTCCAGCACCGACTCCGGCAACCCGCCCGCGTTGCTCGCCACCACGGGCTTACCCATCGCCATCGCCTCCAGCGCCGCCACTCCCAGACCCTCCGAGAGCGAAGGCATCACGAGGAGATCCGCCGCAGACAGCACGCTCCGAACGTCCGGAACGAACCCCAGGAACTTCACGCGATCGGAGATTCCCAGCTCCTCCGCCTGTCGCCGCAGACTCTCCTCCTCCGCTCCCTCCCCAGCGATCAAGAGGCGCGCCTTCGGCATAGTCCGGGCCGCCGAGGCCATCGCGCGCAGAAGCACTCGATGTCCCTTCTCCTCGGCAAGCCTGCCCACGATGGCGATGGTAGGGTGCTCCATTTCTTCGATCGGGGCTCCTGCCCCTGGGGCGAAGTGTCGGCAGTCCACGAAGTCGGGGATGACGACGAGACGGTCTGCTGCCAGTCCCGCCTCCAGGCATCGTTTCCTCACCGCCTCCGAAATACATATCACCCGGTCGCACTGTTGGGCCCATCTGAGCCACCCCAACCAGCCTGCAATCGGCTTCCGATGTCGTCGCACCGGAAACTCCGTCCGCCGGGTGGTGATGAGCCGCGGTCCGCCTGCCCACGCAGCTGCCTTGGCGGCAGGGCCAAGGCTCGCACCATCGTGCACGTGCACGACGTCCGGCTTCGAGTCGCGCAGCCGGCGGGCGAGGCGAATCATCCCTCCCAGCCCTGCCAGGCCCCGCAGGCTCATGCTCTCCCAAGGCAGATGGGATTCCCTCAGCGGCGCACACAAGGCGCTGCCGCTCTGGGCGATGAACCACGTCTCCTCCCCCCGCGCCGCCAGCGCCAGCGCCAGGCCCAGCGACTGCGCTTGTCCCCCTCCCCACCCCCGGTTGGCGTCGATGTGGACACTGGATGGCACTTCGCTGTTCCGTCCCTATCTCGCCCAGGCCTGCTTCGGCTCCCGGCGCGCCAGAATGCGCTTTGCCGCTGCCAGGACCTCCTGCGGCGTGATCGCCGACATGCAGACGCGCTCACTGCAGTTCGGAGTCACGGGATGGACGCAGGGTCGCCAGCACTCCTGCCGATGAAAGATCACCTCATGTCCTTGGCCCTGGGGCCCTGTCCGATGGGGATCTGTGGGGCCGAACAACGCCACAACCGGCGTCCCCATCGCCGCCGCCATATGCATCGGCCCGGAATCGATCCCGATCAGCATGTCACACCGACCCAGCAGGGCCGCCAACTGGCTGGGCGTCGCCCGGCCCGCCAGGTTGCAGCGCTCTCGCGGTGCGGGCTCCAGGGCCGCCAGCACCTCGCACCCCAACATCCGGTCTTTCTCCGCTCCCACCACCAGCAGCCGTGCATGCTCGTCGGCCGCCAGGCTTCGCGCAAGCTCCCGGAATCCATCCACAGTCCACGACTTGTAGGGCCGATCCCCCGCCTCTCCCGGCGCCAGGGCCACGAGCGGCCCATCGCCCCACATGTCGCACTGAGAGAGCCGTCGCTCAGCTTCCTCCTCATCCGCTTCTGACACGCGGCTCAGCCCCACATAGTCCGCCTTCCCCGGCGCCAGCCCGCGGCCGCGCCCCAGCCGCAGCCCTTTCTC
>JAUVSA010000248.1 GCA_030597345.1 Bacillota bacterium | reverse complement strand
TCCCGCCGTCGCTGAAGCTATGGCGGGCAGGCAGGGCAAGCTCTGTGCCACCCGAACAGGCGGCGTGTCCGGGACCGCAGTCGCCCTTGTGCTGTGAGGTCCACAGCGCGGGGTTGACAGGAATACCCGACTCCGCTAGAATGACCAGCGACCAACAGCTCAATCAGGCGATCAGGGCTCGGACTTGTCCGAGCCCTGATCGCGTCACCCCACCCAGATAGGGCTGGCCAGGGCATGGCGGCGGCGCCGCTCGGGTGAGGAGTCGAGTGATCGTTATGCCATCTGGGCCGAGGTGTGGAGAGGCTCGCGCCGGCGCGGCGCTGAAGATGGGAGGCAAGGGAGGACCGATGGGTCTTCCGGGAGATGGTTGAGAAAGGACTTGGGCAATGGGCACTGCCGAGAACTTGCAGGAGGCGTTCGACGGGGAGAGCCAGGCGAATCGGAGGTACCTGGCTTTTGCGAAGAAGGCGGAGGTGGAGGGGCATCCGCAGATAGCAAAGCTGTTTCGGGCGGCGGCGGAGGCGGAGACGGTCCACGCACACGCCCACCTGGAGGTGCTGGGCGGGGTGAAGGGGACGGCGGAGAACTTGCAGGCGGCCATCGATGGGGAGGCGGCCGAGTTCAGGGAGATGTATCCGGGGTTCCTGGAGGAGGCAAAGGCCGCGGGTGAGCGGGGGGCGGTGAGATCGTTCGCGAATGCGCTGGCGGTGGAGGAGATCCACCATGGGCTCTACAGTGGAGCGCTGGCGGCGCTGGAGGGCGGGAAGGACCTGCCTGGGGCATCGATCTTCGTGTGCGGGGTGTGTGGCAACACGGTTGTGGGAGAACCCCCGGATAGATGTCCGGTTTGCGGCGCGCCGAAGGCCAGGTTCTCTGAGATAGCCTAAGTCGCCGGGCGCGCGTACCTGGTTGGGGGAGCGGACGCTAGTCTACGGACAGGTCGGTCAGGCCGTCGTCTCGGCGCATCCTGGGGTCCTGCTGCTCCGGTGTGATGGCCGCGAGGCGATCCCAGACGGCGTTCAATTGAGCAGGTGTCAGGGCGCGCTCAATCATCGGGAAAACGAGGTCATTCTCCTTGGCGGCGTGGCGCTCGAACAGGGCCTGGCAGAGGCTGAGGATGGCGCGCAGTCTGGTCAGGGACTGCTGGTCGAGACGGCCGGCGGCCTCCGCTTCCGCCAAGAGCTCGATCATCTCTGTCATTCGGGCGCCGAGCGTGGAGTGAGCGGCGAGGTCGTCCTCACCTTCCGCTGCGAAGAACTGGACGGCCACTCCCAGCTTGGCATCGCCCGCCGATGCCAGGCGGCGCGCGTCCGGGAAGAGCCCTTCCTCCTCTCGCCGGAAATGCATCAGCATGCCTTCGCGGAAGCCGGTGAGGCGGGCGCGGAGGGTTCCATCAAGAGCGGGCCGAGCCGCGTCCTCGCTCTCGCCCAGCTCGCGTAGGTCGGAGGCGAGAGCCTTGATGTCCTTCACCAGTATCCCGTGGTCTTTGCGAAGCTCGTCGAGCGGTGTCTTCGCGGTCATGACAAAGACCTCTCTTTCCGGTTGCGTGCCCGGGGTCGGGCCCATTGAGCGTGCTTGGGACGTCCGCCTGCTAGTTCGGTGTTCAGGCGACCCGTACTTCCGCACTCAGGATGATTCTTGTGCCACTCGCAGCCCCTTGTTGGCAGGCCTCAAGTCCCTCTGAACCTGAGTGGGATGCCTGCGCCGTCACTCGGGTTCTCCCGGAGCAGGTTCGTGTGCCTTTCGGCCGTAGACGCGTTCGTAGGCCTTGCAGTACGGGCAGAGGGTCCCTTCCACCAGCTTCACAAACCAGAAGGCGAAGCCGCGCTGCTTCCGGCGCGCGCTGTCGCAGAGGGGACACTCAAGGCAGCGGTGGGCCATCTTCTTGTCTTTGTCGCTGACGGTCTGTTTGGTCACGTGTTGACTCCAAGGAGTGGTGGTTTGTCTTTGGCGCGGGCGGGAGAGAAGGCGAATCAGTGTGCCTCCAGGTCGGCGGTGATTTGGAATTCGCAGACGCCGTCGCCGCGGCCCCAGTACTTGGCTTCGCAGGTGTGTGCGCCGCGGTCAAGGCGGGCCACCAGGGCAGCGAGGTCAATGGCTAGGGGGAGCATGAAGGCATTTGCGATGTAGACGGCCATTTGGTCGCGGGAGCAGAGGTGCTCGGGATGGTGGAGGCCGCCGGGGTAGCCGGAGATGAGTCCCTCGGCGCAAAGATACTGGACGTGTTTGTAGCACCACGACCACTCGTTGGAGTCGGTGACATCGGAGAAGATGGGCCGCACGGGGCTAGTCGTCGTCTTCTTCGCTCTCGTCGGGCTCCATGCCCTCGGGCCATTGGATGGGGCCGGACTGGAGCTCGGCGAGGAGGCGCTGGGCGTCGGGAAGTTTATCTTCGGGGACCAGGATGATGGCGTAGTCGTCGGTGATGCCGTCGGTGACGCGGCCGAGCTCGCCGGTGATGGGGCCCTGTCTGCGGATGAGGGTGCGGATGCCGGCCTCGGAGAGGGCGGCTGTGACGATTTCGGCTTCGGAGGGGTCATGGAGGGTGCAGAGGCGGACAAGGGGGATGTTGGGCGGGTGCGCGGGTTCGGCGGATGAGCCGTCGAGGAGAGGTGCTCCGCAGTCGGGACAGCGGGCGATATGAGGCAGGTATTCGAAGTTGCAGTTGGGGCAGTAGGGCATTTTCCTGTTGGGTCTTGAAGCGCTGGTTCGAGAGCGATGTCCGCCGCGCCTGCTTTTGGTTTTGGGACTGAAGTGGCTGTCTCACAATTGCGCTGACCGCCTCGCGGGACTGGAACAGATTCTTCGCTTCGCTCAGAATGACACCTGGCGGGGCACAGAGACCCCGCCCTACTTGTCGTTGCGGGGCGGTGCCTCGGGTGCAACTCGGAGGGGGAGGGACACCCTCCCCCTTCCGATGCCTCCCCCTCCCGTTCAGAACGGCCGGCGGATGTGCAGGCCAAAAACCCATTCGGTAAGCTCCCGCCGTCGCTGAAGTCCCTATGCCCCTTGGGGCCGGGATGGCGGCCCGGAGGGCCTAGCCACACGCTACCGAAGCACCCCAACGCTATCTCCCTTCCGTTTCGGGAGCAAGCTCCCGAAACACCCACTGCCCCACCCCTGCCCCGCAGGGGTAGGCTACGGGGGTTGGTTTGTGCCGACACGGGTCAGGGGGCGGGGTGGGCGTAGCAGTAGAGGCAGCGGTTGGGGCAAGGGAGGTAGCGGCCGATGTCGAGGGAGGCGGTGCAGCCGCAGAGTTCGCGCTGGCCGCGGGCGCGGTCGGTGCGGCACGGGTCAGCGGTGGGATGGAGCTGCTGGAGGAGGTCGCCGTCTATGCACCGCTGGACAGGGAAGCCGGGCTCGCAGCAGGTCTGAAGGGCGAGGCCGAGATCGGCGGCGGCCGCGCTCATCTGTGTGAGGAAGTCCCGGCGGGAGTCAGCGTCGTACTCGTCGGCCTCGATGCCAGCGGCGGCAAGGCGGCGAGTGACCTTGGGATACATGGTGACGAAGGAGGTGTGGACGACGGGGATGCCGGCGCGGGCGATGGGCTCGGCGAGCCGGCGGAAGAGGTCGAGGTCGATGTTGGTGACGCGTTGGGTGTTGCGGCGGGCG
>JAUVSA010000321.1 GCA_030597345.1 Bacillota bacterium | reverse complement strand
GGAGTACGCGGACTTCGAGTGCCCGGACTGTCAGAGGTCGCACCCGGTGATCGAACGAGCGGTGGAATCTCTCGGCGAGAAGGTGCGACTTGTGTTTCGACAGTTCCCGCTGGTGAGCTTGCATCCCTACGCGCAGCAGGCGGCGCTCGCGTCGGAGGCGGCCGGTAGGCAGGGCAAGTTCTGGGAGATGCAGGGGCGGCTGATGGAGGCGAGGGGGGCACTGGGAACTGAGGATCTGATGGGTTACGCGCGGGAACTGGGGCTGGACACGGCGCGGCTGAAGCGAGACATGGCGGACCCGGCGCTGAGGGATCGGATAAGGGAGGGGAAGCTGCTGGGCGTTCGGAGCGGTGTGAACGGGACGCCGACGCTGTTCATCAACGGCGTGCGCTACGAGGGTGAGAGGGAGCCGGTGGAAGAGGGGGAGCTGAGAGGTGCTATCGAGGCCGCGCTGGGATCTGCGAGGTGAGGGGACGGCCGAGGGAGGGCGGGGGCCCGACCGTGAGCCAAGCGGGTGGTGACCTATGAGGCGGGAGTGGAGCTGGCGAGAAGCCGGCCTGGCGGCGGTGTACCTGGGCCTCGGGATGGCGAGCGCTCTTCTCTGGACGCGGATTGCTGACCTGCAGCGGCTTCCGTCCTGGCACCTGGACAGGATCGGGGGACACGCGCCGGCGCCGAACCAGTACCGGCCGCTGACGCCGTGGCTGGCAGAGGGGCTGCGGAATCTGCTGCCGGGGGGGAGTGTCTAGACAGCGTACCTGCTGCTGCGGGGGCTGACCACCGCGCTAACGCTCTTTCTCTTCGACCGGTATCTGCGGGTGTGGTTCTCCTCCGCGGCAGCGGCGGGTGGGGCGCTGTGCCTGGCGGCGATCATGCCGTTCACGTACTGGCGGGTCGTGCAGGAGAGCGATCCCATCAACTTGCTGGTGTTCATGCTCGGGGTCTGGGCGCTGGCGAGAACACGCGATCTGCTGCTGATCCCACTGGTGCTGGTGGGGACGCTGAATCGGGAGACGACGGCCATGCTCCCGGCGGTCTATCTGCTCGCGCGTTGGAGAGAGAGGCCGGCAGGAGAGGTGGCGTGGCGGACGGCGGCGATTGGAGGCGCGTGGGCCTTGGCTTATGGTGCGCTCCGCTTGGGCTACGGCGATCGGGAGTACTACTGCGCGGTGGTGATGTGGACCGAGAATCTGAAGGCGCTGGGGCCCACGGTGCTCGTGCTGCTGCTGTTCGGGGCGATGTGGGGGTTGGCCTTCGTGGGGGCCAAGAAGGGGCCGACGATGCTGAGGCGGTCGCTGTGGCTGGTGCCGCCGTACATTGCCCTGCACTACGTGGTGGCTCTGGCGTGGGAGGTGAGGCTGTTTCTGCCGCTGGCGCCGGTGATCATTCCTCTCTCCTGGCTGGTTCTGTTCCCGGAAACGGAGAGGGCCGCGGCCGAACGAGGAAGGTCCAAGCGGAAACCTCGATGACCGCATGGAGATGAAACATGCCGAAGAGCTTGATCATGTTCGGGCTGGCGTTGATAGCGGCCTGGGTGCTGCTGGAACTGGCGTCGATGGTGCTGAACATCGCACCCTGGGCTGGCGCGCTGCTGATACTCATTGGGGTGATCTGGCATTTCCTGCAGCGATCGGAGAAAAGGAAGCGGAGGTGACGGACAGGCGAGAGATGGGGTGGGGCAAGAAGGACTGATTGAGGGGGCAAGGCGTCCCGGGCTTGTATGGTTCTTTGTACATTGAGCACCCGGCGACGTGGAAGCAAGCGCGAACTGTGCTAGAATCATACATCCGATGTGCCTGAGCCGTTACCAGAGGACGGGGAAAGACAGCAAGGGTGTGGGATATGGCGTGGGTGGATGTGGTATCTGTAGACAGGCCGCCGAGGGGAGCGGCGCGGTGGGGCTGATGGAGGCAACAGGGGCCCCCGCGCTTACCCCAGAGAGGCGAAGCGAGGATGATGCCTATGAGATAGTAACGCGTGGGGAGGTGGCGTATCGAGCAGCGGCCGGAGGGCGGGGCGCAGTGTCGGTCAGCGACATCGCAGTGTCGATTGGCGACACCATGGGGAAGGAGATGTGATTTCGGAGAGCGGAATGGCCGAACCCAGGGCGAGACAAGCTCCTGGGGAGAGGCCTTGCAGGATAAGGACGGAACGGGCAGCTCCGCCTGATGGCGCAGAGGAAACATCAAGTGAGCAAGGAGAGGAGATAGGAGCGTGAACAAGTCAGTACCTACACTGCTGGGAATCGTGATTATCTTGCTGGTCGTCGTGCTGGTGGTGCTTATCGTCAACTATCGCCTCACGCAGGGACTGGGAAGAGGCGAGCGAGTGGTCGGCACGGTTGGCGGCCAGCTCCTGACCGGGGAGGATGCGCCCGATGAGTTCATCGACGAGACCTCCGCGCTGGCTGGCGGCGAGAAGACTGAGCCGCAGCTTTCTCCTGCCCTGCGTCAGGGGAGCCGCGCAGGTGAGCGGAGAGCGGGAGCACAGGAGGGCCGTCGCGGCGGCAGTCCGCCTGGAGAGTGACGCCGCAAGACACATGAGCT
>JAUVSA010000091.1 GCA_030597345.1 Bacillota bacterium | reverse complement strand
GGGGGCGGGAGAACGGGCCCGCTGCCCCGAGAAGAGGAGGAGACAGTGAGCACAGTTGCGCTTGTCGCGGCTAGCCTGGCTTTGCTGGTTCTTGCCGTGGTTGGAATCAAGGTCTATGTCTTGCTGACGCGAGTTCATCGGCTGTTGGACCAAGTTGGGCGGATACTGGAGTCCGATGTTCGGCCGACAATCGAGGCCTTGGGCGGTGTGGCGCAAGGAGCGCGGAAGGCAGTCGGGAAGGTGGACGACGGGCTGACTTCTGTGGCGAGCACCCTGGAGAGGGTGGATCGGATGACGGCACGTCTCGAGCCGGACTCCGTTGCGCGCACCGTGGTGGAGCCGCTGGTGACGAAGATGCTGGCGTGGATCACCGGAGGGCGGAAGGGCGCGGCGCCGGCAGGGAAGCCAGACGCGTCCGAGACGTCGGCGGAGCAGGGAGAGGAATCGGAGGCAGGATAGGAGCTGAAGATGAGCACATCGCTCAGGATCGAGTCCCGTCTGGAGGGGAAAGAGACCGCGGTACTGTCTCTGGCCGGAGAGCTGGATGTGGCGAACGTGGCGCAGGTGAGAGAGGCGGCTCTGAAGCTCCTGGCCGGGGAGACCAAGCACTTGGTAGTGGATGTAAGCAGTCTGGAGTATATAGACAGCTCGGGGTTGGGCATGCTGATCGGTCTGGTGAAGCGCCAAAAGGAATCGGGGGGGACGCTGGCAATCGCCGGCGTGCGGCCGAGGGTGATGCGGGTGTGGGAGATAACAGGCCTGCAGCAGATCTTTACTCGCTACGATGACGTGGCGGCTGCGCTGAAGGAGGTGCTCTGATGGCAGGGTCGGCGGGCCAGGTGGAGCTCAAGATTCCTCGCCGGGCCGAGTTCGTACGCCTGGCGCGGATGACGGCGTGTGCGGTGGCGGCCCAGTTGGACTTCACCTACGATGTGATGAAAGACGTGGAGCTGGCGGTGGGCGAGGCGTGCACTAATGCGGTGCAGCATGTGGCGGACGAGAGCTGTGACGAGATTCTGGTGCGGTTTACGATTGACGGGGAGCGACTCGCGGTAGAGGTGGTGGACCGAGGGCAGGGCTTCGACCTGGCGGCGGTCGAGCAAGAGGGGGAGGAGGAGCGGATTGGCGGAGTGGGCATCACGATCATGCGGTCGGTGATGGACGAGGTGGACATTCAGTGTGACCCGAAGACCGGCACCTGTGTCCGCATGATCAAGTACCGGGCGAGGAGCTAGCGATGAGGCCGCGGGAGACCGCGGAGACCAGGGGGTCGGAGGGACAGCGGGCGGAGGCGCCAGCGCGCGCCTCCAAGACGGACGCGGCCACACCGGAACTGTTCCAGGAATACCAGCGAGGGCGCGATCCGAAGGTTCGGGACCGGCTTATTCTGGCGCATTCCAACCTGGTGCGGTATCTGGCGCGGAAGTTCGCAAACCGGGGCGAGCCTCTGGAGGACTTGATTCAAGTCGGCATGATCGGGCTGATGAACGCCGTTGACCGCTTCGACCCGAACCGGGGGATCAGGTTTGCGACCTACGCGACGCCGACAATCATGGGGGAGATCAGGAGACACTTCCGGGATCGCGGGTGGGCGGTAAAGGTTCCACGCCGCCTGCAGGAGCTGAGCCTGGCGGTCACCAAAGCGATGGACGGGTTGACCCAGGAGCTGGACCGGGCCCCCACGGTGGCGGAGATCGCCTCCCGACTGGAGGTGACGGAGCAGGAAGTGCTGGAGGCGATGGAGCTGGGGGAGATGTACGAGCTGCCTTCGCTGGACACCGCACTGGGGGATGCTTCGGACGACACGCGGGGCGCCCTGGCGGACTTCGTGGGAGAGATGGACGAGGGGATAGAACGGTTCGAGCGGCGCGCCCGTCTGGCGCAGGTGCTGCGCACTCTTCCGCCCCGGGAGCGACAGATTCTCGAGCTGCGATTCCTCGGCAACCTGTCGCAGACGGAGGTGGCTCGGCGGTTGAAGATCTCGCAGATGCACGTGTCGCGGCTCCAGCACCGGGCACTGGAGCGGCTGCGCCGGCTGGTGCGGGAGCAGGAGGCGGCTTGAACCGGCCTCGGGGGTGAGGCGGGCGGCGGGTCGGGTGAAAGAGGCGAGGAACGAGGTGGCCTGAGGGGCCCTTGCTGGCACGACTAGAGATGCTCTTGTAGTAGCGTGGCGCGGACGATCCTGCCAGAAACGGCTGCGGGCCTCACAGGGGGAGTCTCCTGCATTCGAGTTGTCACTCAAATGCAAGGGACTCTATAGGAGGTGGAGCTTGGATCTGCCAACTGCTCTCGTCGCACTGATCGTGGTCGCAGTAATCGCCTACATCGTTACCGTCGTGCAGGCGGCGACGATGCGAACGCTGGGGCGAAAGTCTGACGGCTACCGGCCGGAGGAGCGTCTGCTGGCGTGGCCGAGGTGGCTGTCAGCGCTGGTGGCGGTTCTGCTGGTTACGTGGCTGCTCTATCAGGTGCGGGGGATACTGCTCCCCTTCGTGCTGGGGGCGGTGATCGCGTATCTGCTCAACCCGGTGATAGACAACTTCGAGCGACGGAAGGGGTGGACGCGGGGCCGGGCGATTTGGGCCGTGTTCGGGGTCTTCCTGCTCTTGTTCGTGGTGGCCGCGCTGCTGCTGGTGCCGGCGCTGATCGCGCAGGCGCGGGATGTGATCGCGAACGATGACGAGCTTGCGGAACGCGCGCACCGCGTGGTGTTCGAGGCACAGGACACGGCGGACGGATGGGGCAGAGCGGTGGGAGCACTCCCGGGGAATCTGCGAGAAGCCTTCAGCGATCTGGGAGAGGCTGCGGAGGAGTACGCGCTGTCTCTGCTGAGGGGGAGCATGGGATGGCTGAACCGCTCGCTGGTCGTCGTCTCGCTGCTCGTCATCACGCCGGTAGTCACGTTCTGGGTGCTGCGGGACTACCACCGGCTGGGAGGGAAGATGCTGCGCGCGCTGCCGGAGCGGCAGCGTGAGGACACGGTCCAGGTGCTGCGAGATATCAACCGCGTTGCCGGGGGCTATCTGCTGGGCATGGCGACGATGGCGATCGTGGTGGGGATCTTCGCGACTATTGTGCTGACGGTGGCCGGAGTGCGGTTCAGCGTGCTGTTGGGAATATTGACCGGAGTGCTGTATGTCATCCCCTATATCGGCTTCCCGACGGCGATGGCCGTGGTTGCGCTGACGATGGGAGTGACGGGGGGCGGCATAGGGGCGATTCTCATCGTGCTGGGCATCCTGCTGGCGGGGAACATCTGCTTCGACTATGGGATGATGCCGCGGGTGATCGGGCGGCGGGTGGGGCTGCATCCGTTGGTGGTGATCTTCGCGGTGCTGGCCGGGGCGACGCTGTTCGGAATCGTGGGCATCGTACTGGCGGTGCCGCGGGCGGGAGCGGTGAAGGTCGTGCTGCTGCAATTCTGGCCGGAGATCTTCGAGGAAGAGCCAACGGAGGTAGCTGGGGGGTGAGGTCGTTGCAGGCGGCGGGATCTGACTCCTTGCTGAGCGCGGTCGGTGCAGGTATACTGTGGTCACTATGGCAACTCGAGCGAAGACATCGAAGCGGAAGAAGTCCAAGAAATACGTGGTAGATGAGAAGGGCCGCCGTACCGCGGTGCTTCTGCCGATTCGAGAATACGAGGAACTCATCGAGGCCGCGGAACAGGTCGACGACATTCGCCACCTGGAGGAAGGAAAAGCCGCAGGCGGGGACTCGATCCCGCTGGAGGAGGTGGAGGCTCGTCTTCGCGCCGACGGGAAGCTGCGCTGATGCGCGTGGTCGTTTCCTCCACGGCGGCGCGCGATATCGGCCGGCTTTCTTCCGAGGTGGCGGAGCGGGTGGTTGCAGCTCTTCGTGCGCTTCGCGAGAACCCCCGTCCGCCGGGATGCCTGCTGCTTCGCGATTACCGCCCCGCTACTTGGCGCGTGCGCGTGGGTGCCTGGCGGGTTCTTTACGAGATTGACGACGACGCTGGCGTCGTGACGATCACAGGTGTGCGCCATCGCAGCAAAGCCTACTAGCATCATCCTTCTCCAGTGCTTACCGTCGGTGCGCTTGCGCTCCGGCATCTCGCCTGGCTGCTCGACGATCCGCGCGATATCGCCCTTCCGAAGGACGACCTGGCTGTTCCGGTGGGGCGCCGGCGGATGCGGCTCGCGCATGAGTGGCTAGGCCTTCGGCCGCCATGGCGGCCCGCTTTGAGCGGGCCTAGCCATCTGCTATAATGTCGGCGATTTCGCGCCCGGCCTCTGCCCGTGGCAGAGGCTTAGGGTTATATGGAGGGTAGACAGTCCATGACGAGCCGGGAGCTGCGGCAGAGCTTTCTCGATTTCTTCGCGCAGCACGATCACAAGATAATGCCGGGCTCGCCGCTTAAGCCGACGGACGAGACGACGCTCTTCACGAGCGCGGGGATGCAGCAGTTCGTGCCGTGGTTCCGCGGCATAGTGCCGGCGGGCGCGCCGCGGGTGGCGACCTGCCAGAAGTGCTTTCGGGCCGACGACGTGGAGGAGGTAGGGCGGACGCCCTGGCACCTTACGTTCTTCGAAATGCTGGGGAATTTCTCGTTCGGGGATTACTTCAAGGCGGGCGCGATCGAGTATGGCTGGGAGTACGTGACGGAGGTGCTGGCACTTCCGAAGGACCGGATCTGGATCACGGTTCATCCGGAGGACGACGAGTCGCCCAAGATCTGGCGAGAGGTGATAGGGGTTCCTGCGGAGCGGATCGTGCAGGACAAGACGAACTGGTGGGGCCCCGTGGGCCCCTCCGGGCCGTGTGGACCGGACACGGAGGTTTACGTCGATACTGGTGAGAAGCGCGGCTGCGGCCGCCCCGACTGCGATCCCACATGCGACTGCCCGCGGTTCGTTGAGATATGGAACCTGGTCTTCCAGATGTATAACAAGACGGAAGCGGGCCAGCTGGAGCCCTTGCCCAAGGCCGGCGTAGACACGGGGATGGGGTTCGAACGGGTGGCAGCCGTGATGCAGGGCGTGCCGTCGATTTTCGAGACAGACTTGCTGGCTCCGATCATGTCGGCGGTGGTTGCACGCGCGAGGAAGTCCAACCCAAAGCTGGCGGAGCCGCTGGGAGAAGGGGAGGACCGGGCCGCGCGCGTGATCACGGAGCACGTCCGCGCGCTGGCGTTCCTGCTGGCCGACGGCTTCACGCCGTCGAATGAGGGTGCGGGATATGTGCTGCGGCGGGTGATCCGAAGGGCCTATCGGTTCGGCCGTCACCTCGGCGTGGAGGAGCCGTTCCTGCACGGCCTGGTGCCGGCCGTGGCAGACACGATGGGAGACGCGTACCCGGAACTGCGGGAAGCGCAGCAGCGCATAACCACCTGGCTGGAGCAGGAGGAGAAGCAGTTCGAGGAGACGCTGGAGCGCGGCATGGGCCCCCTGGTGATGGCGATCGAGCGGGCGCAGGCGGCGGGGCTGAAGGTGCTGCCGGGGGAGGACGCTTTTAGATTGCACGATACCTACGGCCTCCCGAAGGAGCTGGCCGCTGACATAGCGGCGGAGAGTGGGCTGGCGCTGGATGATGAAGGATTCGAGCGCGCCATGCGAGAGCAGCAGGAGCGGGGGCGCGCCGGGGCCGGGGAGGACTTCGCCTCCGGGGCGCGGTCCGGGTATCAGGATCTTGTGGGGAAGACCTCCTTTCTCGGGTACGAGGGCTGCACGGCCGAGAGCAGCGTGGTCTGCATACTGAAGGACGGCCAGACAACAGAGAGCGTCGCGCGGGGCGAGGAGGCCGA
Organism: Bacillota bacterium; assembly: GCA_030597345.1. Lineage (GTDB taxonomy): Bacteria > Armatimonadota > Hebobacteria > Hebobacterales > Hebobacteraceae > JAUVSA01. The sequence continues at coordinate 2,285 of JAUVSA010000091.1, read as the reverse complement.
GGTGTTTCTCGACCAAACGCCCTTCTACGCCGAGAGCGGCGGCCAGGTCGGGGACCGGGGCCGGCTGGAGGCGAAGGGCGCCAAGGCAGAGGTGCTGGACACGTACTACCCGGTGGAGGGAGCGCAGGCGCATTGCGTGCGCGTCGAGAAGGGTGAGATCAGGGTGGGGCAGCGTTTGACGGCGTGCGTGGATGAAGAGCGACGGCAGGCGATCGCTCGCGCGCACACGGCCACCCAGCTGCTGCACCACGTTCTGCGCGAGGTGCTGGGGGGGCACGCGGTGCAGTCGGGATCGCTGGTGGACGCGGACCGATTGCGGTTCGACTTCGCGCACTTCTCGGCGCTGACGGAGGAGGAACGAAAGCGGATCGAGGAAGGGGTGCTGCAGCTGACGCTCCAGGATGACGACTTGGTGAGCCAGGAGATGGACCTGGCGGAGGCGCGAGAGATGGGCGCCACTGCGCTCTTCGGCGAGAAGTATGGGGAGCGGGTCCGCGTGGTGCAAGTTGGCGGATTCAGCAAGGAGCTGTGCGGGGGGACGCATCTGGTGCACGCAAGCGCTGTCGGCGGATTCACCATCGTGAGCGAGGGCAGCATCGGGGCAGGCCTGCGGCGGATGGAGGCGGTGACGGGAGCGGAGGCGCAGGCGCTGGCCGTGTGCCAGCGAGAGCTTCTCGAAGAGGCCGCGGAGGCGCTCAAGTGCAGGTCGGAGGAAGTCTCGACGCGGGTCGAGGCATTGCAGGGAGAGCTGCGCCGCGCGCAGCGGGAGATCGCGCGGATGCAGCAGCGGAGCGCGGGCGCGATGGCAGGCGAGCTGGCGGCGCAGGCGGTGGAGGTGGATGGAGTGAAGCTGGTGGCCGCCCGGGTCGAGGGGTTGGGGCCGGAGGCGCTGCGCAGTCTGGGGGATCAGGTGCGGGATCGTCTGGGTTCCGGAATCGTCGTCTTTGGCTGCGAGAGCAGGGGCCGCGTGCAGTTCATAGGGGCGGTGTCGAAGGACCTCGTGTCGGCAGGCTACCACGCGGGCAACTTGATTCGCGAGGTGGCGAAGATCGCCGGGGGTGGGGGAGGAGGGCGGCCGGATTTCGCGCAGGCGGGCGGCAAGAACCCGGAGCGGCTGGATGAGGCGCTGGCCAAAGTCAAGGAGTTGGTGGCGGCGCAGGGGAGGTAGCGTTGGCCCGCCCACAGCTCAACTGTTCCTCCTTCTCCTCGCGGGCCTGGCTGTGCTCGGCCTTGCCGATGGGTGTGTCTGGGCCTCGTCGCAACCCGGTCCCACTCACGCGGGCCTACAGACGGGGGAGGGAACCGGGACTCGCGCAGTCATCATCACCATCCCAGCGGTAAGCTGGCGCCAGCTCCGTAAGGCCGATCTGCCGCATCTTCACGGGCTGATGGAGCGGGGAGCGGTCGGGTTGATGCCCGCTGCCGCGCCCTCTGACGCTGATCCGGGCCGGACCTGGGCGGCCCTCGCCGAGCACGACGTCATACTGCTGGACCTAAGTGTCTCGGGGCGCGCGGGAGAATGGCAGGCTCCCGTCTCCCCAGGGGAGCTGTCGACTCAGCAGGCGGCGGCGCTTCGGTCGGCCGACGAGATCATTGGCGATGTGCTGGCCGATCTGTCGCCATATCATACCCTCGTGCTGGTAGTCTCTCCGGAGTCTCCTGAGTTTGCCGGCCCCAAAGATCGCGTCCTCGGCCCGGTCATCAGGTACGAGGCCGGCGGGACCGGCGCGATTGGCCTTCTGACGAGCGCGAGCACGCGCTGGCCGGGGCTGTTGACGGCGGCCGATCTCGCGCCGAGCGTGCTCTCCTGGTTCGGGGAGGGCGCGAGTGCAAAGCCTGATGCAAAGCCTGATGAGATGAGCGGCCGCGCAGCGGAAGTGGTTGCAGTCTCCGGTGGATTGGAGCGGCTGGATGAGTTGGACCGGATGCTGACAGACAGGTATCGGTTGCGCTTTGCGGCCGTGACGTGGTATCTGGCCTATGGCGGCGTAGTGCTCGCGGCCGCGCTGGCCTTCGGCTTGTGGTGGTGGCCGGGGCTGAAGCGGCTTGGCGCGCCTGCCCTGGCGGCCGCGCTGGGATCGATCGGCCTGCTTCTCGCCCCGGTGGTCGGACTGGACCGGGCCGCAGTGCACCTAGTGACCGCGGCGGGGATTGCGGGAGCGCTCGCCCTCGCGAGCGCACGGGCAAGTCGGCCGGCCGCCGGGCTGGCGGCGGCGATGCTTCTGGGCTCAGCGTTGATCGTGTTGGATGTAGTGTTGGGATCTCCGCTGATGCGGCGTTCGACG
>JAUVSA010000302.1 GCA_030597345.1 Bacillota bacterium | reverse complement strand
TATGTCTACTGGGGCCGCGTGCTCGACCAGAAGGGACCTGTCCGGCTCTTGCTCCTCGTGCTGGCGGTGGCGACCGTCGCGCCTTTGACCTACTTCAGCGCGCACACCGTTCCCGTGCTCTTGATTGCAGTCGCGGCCCAGGGCGTGGCCATGGCCGGCGCCGAGCTCGGCTTCGTCAATGCCGCCATGCGCTTCGGGCCCCGGGACGCGGTCGTCTCCTACGCGGCGATGTTCGCCTTCCTACAGGCCATGCGCGGGATACCGGGGCCATTCATCGGGGCGGCCCTCGCCGATACCATCGGGCCCCGAAACGTCTTCCTGGTCACTCTTGCGCTCTGGGCCATCTCTGCCGCCATCCTGTCGATTGGCGGCCGCATCCTCGCCAGAAGAGGAGAGGCCGCCAGCTAGCCCAGCGCGGACGAACTCCCACACGAGAAAAGACAATCACCCACGCCCACCCGCGGCACCCTCCAGGGCAAGCTTCAGAACTCCTCCAGCATCCGCACCGCCGTCGCCGCCATCATCGCTGCCCCGATCGGCAGCACCCGCCGGTCATCCATATCGAAAGTCGAGCTGTGGCCCGGTGACGTGAAGCCCTTCTTCGCGTCTCGTATCCCCAACCGGAACATCGCAGCCGGGATTCCCGCCAGGCCGAAGAAGGAGAAGTCCTCCCCACCCAGGTTGGGCTTTGGCACCTCCGCCACATTGCCGGGGCCCAGCATCTCCTTCGCCGCGGCCTCCACCACGTCCACCACTCGGTCGTCGTTGAGCAGCGGCGGATAGCCATCCTTCTCGATCTCCACTCGCAGCCGAGCCCCCATTGCTCCCACCAGTCTCCGCAAGTCTCGCTTCAGAAAGCCCACCATCGCCGTGCGCCCCTCCGGCTCCAGACTCCGCATCGTCCCGATCAGTTCGACCTCATCGGCCAGCACGTTCGCGCGCGTGCCGCCCCGGATGATCCCGAACGTGACCAGCTTCCGGTCCACTAGATTCGTGTGCCGCGCGATGAACTGCTGAATCGCGATCAGCGCCTGGCTCGCCACCGCAATCGCGTCCACCCCTTGATCCGGCCGTGCCGCATGAGCCGTCTTACCCCGAATGACGATCCGCAGGTCTTCCGCCCGCGCCGTGTCATACCCGCGCCGTATCCCGATCTTTCCCGCATCGGTATCCATCGCCACGTGCAGGGCCGCAATCGCACGGAGCTTCGGACGTTCGAGCACTCCGTCCCCGATCATGAAGCGCGCGCCGGCAGACCCCTCCTCTCCCGGCTGGAAGATGAGCTTCACTCCGCCCGGCAGCCGATCGTTTATCTCCTGCAAGATGGCCGCCGCGCCCAGCAGGCACGCAACGTGCGCGTCGTGGCCACAGGCATGCATCAGCCCCGGCCGCCGCGACCGGTAGGGCGCCGCGCTCTCCTCCTCCAACTCCAATGCATCCATATCCGCGCGCAGGCCCACCGTCTTCGCCCGCCGGCCCCGGATGAGTCCCACCACCCCTGTCTGCCCGACCCCGGGCGTCACCTTGTCGATGCCGATCTCCCGCAGCCGCTCCGCCACGAAGGCCGCGGTCTCGTCCTCCCGCATGCTCGGCTCCGGGTACATGTGCAGATGGCGCCGCCACGCGCCCAGCCGCGGCTTCAGCCGCATGGCATGCGCGAGTATCCCCGCTGTTGTGCTTCGCCTCACCGCTGCCTCCCGTTCTGCCGGCGCCTCACGCCCTCCGGCACGCCTATAGAGAATCTTGCATTATGGTGGCAAACATAATGCGAGATTCTCCACCCAGAACGCCGTCTGAGACGTCCTGCGGCTTCGACCACGTAACTGTAATGCAAGAGATTCTTTAGATCACAGAAGCCTCCTCGGACTTCCTGTGAAACACTTTCAACCCCTTGGCGCTTCTCCCTCCTGCTGTTGCCACTCGCAAGCCCTCCTCTGAGCCGAAGAGGACGCTTGTCCAAGGCGACGAACTCACTCCTCATCGTCCACCGCCGCGGCCGCGCGGACTTCTCACATGCAGCCAGAGAAACTCCTGAAATTGCTCGCTGACGCTTTTGCAGAACGCCAGCTCTTCCTGGTGGGCGGATGCCTGCGCGACCAGATCCTCGGCCGCGAGGTAAGTGACCTCGACCTTGCCACCGACGCGCGCCCCGAGGAGACGCGCCGCCGAGTTGAAGAGTGGGCCGACGCCGTGTGGCTGATGGGGGAGAGGTTCGGTACCGTCGGCATCGAGAAGGATGGTCTCAAGGCGGAAATCACAACCTTCCGCACCGAGGCCTACGACGGCATCTCCCGCAAGCCCGAGGTCGCCTTCGGGACGGACGTGCGTGCCGACCTGGCTCGCCGCGACTTCACCATCAACGCGATGGCCCGCAGCGTACATACGGACGAGCTCCTCGACCCGTCTCAGGGCCGGCGCGACCTGGCCGCGCGCGTCGTCCGCTTCGTCGGCAATCCCGAGGAGCGCATCCGCGAGGATCCCCTGCGAATGCTGCGCGCGGTGCGGTTCTGCGCGCAGCGGGAACTCGAACACGACCCGGCCGCGGCCGCCGCCAGCGCCTGCGCCGCGGCGGAGCTGCGCCGCATCTCGTGGGAGCGAATCCGCGAGGAGCTTGACGGGACTCTCCTTTCCTCCCGCCCCAGCGGCGGCCTCCGGCTGATGGTCGATCTCGGCCTGGCCGCTCATGTGCTGCCGGAACTCACCAATCTGCACCTGCCGGAGCCCGGCCGCCACCACGTGAAAAATGTGCTCGAACACACCCTCGACACCGTGGACTTCGTCGCCGCGGAAAGGACCTTGCGCTACGCCGCGCTGCTGCACGACATCGCCAAGCCCGAGACCTTCAGCGCCGATGAATCCGGGGTTCACTTCTACCGCCACGAGAAGATCGGCGCCGAGCGGGCGCGGGCGATACTGACTCGCCTC
>JAUVSA010000142.1 GCA_030597345.1 Bacillota bacterium | reverse complement strand
GGAGGTCGGGCCCGGGGGCAACTTCCTGGGTCACGACCATACCGCAAAGCACCTGCGGACGGAGTTCTGGTTCCCGAAGATCACCAACCGGGAAACCTACCCGGGGTGGATGGCGGCGGGCGGAAAAGACATGCGGCAACGAGCGAACGAGCGGGCGCGGGAGATTCTGGCGACTCATCATCCCAGGCCTCTCTCTGCCGAGCAGGAGGGGGAGGTCCACCGCATCGCCAAGGCCGCCCAGGAATGGGCGATCGCACATCCCATGCTCGACTACCAAGAGGGCTGATCCCTTACTGGAGAAGGCTGACCATGAGGCTTGACATCGCGCCGTTTGCACATCGGGAAGACCAGGGACCCGGCACTGTCACCTTCCGCTGGGAGGAACCCCGCGAGATACACCGGATCGAGCTGCACTTCGCGGATGGCAAGCCGCTGCCGCCCCGCGGTGACATCGGAATCCACTACTGGAAGGACCACTGGCCGGAGGAGCGCCTGACGCTAGCCGATCTCAGCCACGGCCGCATCGGCTCCTTCGGCTGGAAGCCGCGGGACGACTGGTTCAACGGGCAGTGGCGCGAGGCCCATGTCGTGGTGCGGACGAAGGGGAACGCGATCACCATGACCTTCGCTCCTCTTGGCCGCCGCGAGCACCCCGAGCTGCAGGCGGACTACAACGTTCGCTTTCGCCAGACGATGCAGCTTCAGATCCGCCTCCCCGAGAGCAGCCCCTCGATCCGCCAGACAGCGATCTTCAGTGATACCCCGTTGCGGAGCCGCGCGATCACGGTGGAGCTGGGCTGCGGGAAGGCCGCCGCACCCGTGTGGGACGGAGTGGTGGAGGTGTACAACGGCGTGCTCGAGAGCGTGACTCCCGCGGAGCCGAGCGACCCCCGGCTTCAGCTGCGAGTGGCGTGCGCGACGCCCGGGCCGCTGTCCGAAGACCACACGGTGATCACGCTTCGCAGCACTGCCTTTGCCGTGTCCTTCCGGCCGGAGGACCTCGATGACGGGGAGCCCATCTGGATACCCGACTTCGGCGTTCTGGTCAGCGAGACCGCTTGGCAACTCAGCTGCGACGAGTTCGCTCTCCGGCCCAGAGGACCGACTCGTTACGAGGCGATCTCGCAGCAGCCGGAGCAGGGTCTCACACGGGCGATGCGGGAGCAGCCGCCCAAAGAGCCGATGCACTTCATCGTCGGCTGCGAGGGAGGGCGCCAGAAGTTCGGCATAGCGCCCACTGGGGACATCTTCGCGCTGGAGGGCTTCGTTCGCCGCGTGCCGGGCGCGGACACGGAGCGGCTGGGTTGGGAGGGCGGAGGCTTCGCGCTTCGGCTTGGATGGGATGAATGGCTCCCCATCGGCCGCCGCATCGTCCGAGGCTACCTTCCGGTTCTCGCGCAGGGCTTCTCCCGCGGCGGCCTCGATGTGCACCAGGAAGTCTTCGCCGCGCCGCTGGGGCACAGCATTCTCGCCGATCCCATCGCGGCCGACGCACCGATCGCGTGCTTCTGCCGGCTCACCTTCACCAACAACGGCCCGGCGACGACCACCCTCTCGCAGCCGTTGGCCATGGTCACCTACCCGGACGGAGCAAGCGCGGGCTACATCTTGGGCGGGCAGCAGGCACCGCTCTATCGCGAGCAGCTCGCGGCCAGGGACGACGCTGTCCGGGCGGTGGCGCCAAGGCAGCATCTCCGCATGATCGTTGACACCGGCGGCAAGGGGGAGCTGGTGCAGGCCGGGGACGATCTCGTCTACTCCACGGACCTGGGGCCGGGGGAGAGTCACTCGCTGGTCCTGAAGATCCCCTTCCTCTGCGACCTGGATTCCGCGGAGGTCGAGTCTCTGCGGGGCAAGGACTTCGATGCCGCGCGCGCGGAGGCGCTGAGCTACTGGGAACAGCGGATAGCCCAGGCCGCCGAGATCGTGGTTCCAGACCAGGATATCACCGACTTCTACCGGAGCCATCTGACTCACATTCTTATCAACGATGACCGCGAGGTGGACTCCGAGCGGCTGATGGGCCGGGTCAGCTCGTTCAACTACGGCAACTACTCGAACGAGGTGACCATGCAGATCATGGAGCTGGACCGCCGCGGCTTCCACGCCGAGGCGCGGCGACACCTCGAAACCTTTCTGCACTACCAGGGAACGGTCGGCCTGCCGGGCAACTTTCAGAGCAAGGAGGGGGTTTTCTATGGGTCGGGCGGCTACGAGATGGGCGAGTACAACCAGCACCACGGCTGGGTGCTGTGGGGTCTGGCCGAGCATTACCGCTTCACCGGGGACGGGGAGTGGCTGCGGCGGATAGGTGACAAACTGGCGGCCGGCTGCGACTGGGTGATACGGGAGCGCGGGCAGACGAAGCGCACGAACTCCGAGGGGAGGAGGGTGCTCGAGTACGGGTTCCTTCCCGCGGGGTCGCTTGAGGACGTGAAGGACTTCTACTACTGGCTCTCCACCAACTGCCTCACCTCGCGGGGGCTGACCGCGGCCGCGCAGGCCCTGGCCGAGGTGGGACACGCCGAGGGCGAGCGTCTCGTGCGCGAGGCGGAGGCCTACCGGGATGACTTGCTCGCCGGCTACCGCGAGTCCGTGTCTCGCTGCCCGGTGGTGCGGCTGCGGGATGGCAGCTACGTTCCGCACTTCCCTTCCCGGCTCTATCTGCGCGGGCGCGATGTCGGCTGGATCCGCGAGGTATTGGAGGGCGCCATCTGCCTGACCACCACCGTGCTGGACCCGAACAGCCCGGAGTCAACCTGGATCCTGAAGGACTACGAGGACAACCTCTACCTCGACGCGCCCTTCAACTACCCGCTGGAGAACTTCGAGAGAGAGTGGTTCTCCCGGGGCGGCTTCAGCATGCAGCCGAACCTGCTCTACTTCCCGCCGCCCTACCTCTATCGGGACCAGATAGAGCATTTCCTGCGCGCCTTCTTCAACGGGTTCGCTGCGTGCTGGCGGCGCGATATCCGAGCGATGACCGAGCATCCGCTGCCCACTCTGTCCGAGTGGGCCGGCGATCACTTCAAGAGTTCCGACGAGGCGATGGTGGCGATGTGGCTGAGGATGATGTTCATCCAGGAGGTGGGCGATACGCTCTACCTGGGCCGAGGACTCCCGCGTGCGTGGGTGGGCAGCGAGGAGGAAGTGGCGATCAGCAACGCCGCCACCTACTTCGGGCCCATGAGTCTCGCCTATCAGAGCTTGGACGGCGGGCGACGCATCGTGGCGCGGATAGAGCCACCCACCCGCAAGCCGCCTCGCCAGGTCATCGTGCGTTTCCGTCACCCGGAGAAGCTGCGCCTGACGGGCGCGCGCGTGAACGGGCAGGCCGTGGAGCACTTCGACGCCGAGCGGGAATGGGTAGTGCTCACCTCCCTTGCCGGGGTCACCACGGTGGAAGCTCTGTTCTAGAGCGCATTTCATAGCCCTCACTCGCCTGGCTGTCCGTTAGAGACGCTGGCATGAAATGCGCCTGCTGGAGCCTGGCGGCTATCGCTGGGCCCTCTCAAGATTGTCCCCATCCTGTCGGGAAACTCATCCGCTCGCCGGAGTGCGCTCACGGCGCCCAGGATACTGGTGATCCCGGACGGAAGCAAGTGCTCCAGAATGCCCGGATAGTGTTCTTAGGTAGGACACCCGATAGAGCCTCAATGGAGGATGGTCAATGGATCGGCCTTTCACTACAGTGTACGCGTACATTGCGAAGGCGTCACGCGGAGTGGCTCTGGCAGTGGTGGTTCCGTCCCTGCTGGGCGCGTGCGTCGCAGGCAACTCCGCGTCTTTGCCCCAAGCGCCGCCGGCGGTGCTGTTCGACTTCAGCGCGGGGTTCGATGTAGAGTCCGTTCCCGCGACCGACGCCGCGATTTCCCTGACCGAGGACGGCAGACTGGCGCTGCGAACCGGGCACGAAGAACCTTGGCCGGGCATTGTGCTGGTGGCGCCCGAAGGCAAGTGGGACCTGAGCCAGTACGGCCATGTTGCCGTCGATGTCGCCAACACCGGGGCGAACCGAGTTGTCGTGTGCTGCCGCGTGGATAACCCGGGCGCGGATGGACGCAGACACTGCGAGACGGGCACCGTCGAACTGGGGCCGGGCGAGAGCGGCGTGCTGGAAGTGCTCCTTCCCTGGAATCCCGTCGCCGGCCAAGAGCTTGAGTTCATCAACATGAGGGGCGTGCCCGCCGGGGCAGACCGCCTGGACCCGTCGAACGTCACGCAGCTTATCGTCTTCGTTCCTCGGCCGAAGGAGGACCACGCATTTGAGATCGACAACATCCGCGCCGCCGGTGTGAGCCCACCGTCTGAAGGAGCACCGCAAAGCGCCGAGGAGTTCTTCCCTTTCATCGACGAATTCGGCCAGTTCATCCACAAGGAATGGCCCGGCAAGACGCACTCGGTGGAGGAGATGCGAGGCCGTGTCGAGGAGGAGGAGGTGGACCTGGCGGCGCATCCTGGCCCGCCCGACCGCAACCAATACGGCGGATGGACGGGTGGGCCGCAACTGGAGGCGACGGGCTATTTCCGGCCCGAGAAGTATGAAGGGAAGTGGTGGCTGGTGGACCCCGAGGGGCGGCTGTTCTGGTCGCACGGCATCGATTGCGTAGGGAGCTGGGGCGCCGGCACGCCCATCACCGGCCGCGAGCGCTACTTCCGCAATCTGCCGGAAGAGGACTCGCCCTTCGCCCAGTTCTACGGCGGGAGCGACGAGCGCCGGTCGTACAACTTCACCGGCGCCAACGCGCTGCGGAAGTACGGCGAGAACTGGGATCCCATCTATCGCGAGAGGACACATCGGCGCCTTCGCAGCTGGGGTTTCAACACCATCGGGAACTGGTCCGACCACCGCATCTCCCTCATGGGGAAAACACCATACGCCGTCGCCATCCACTACGGCGCCAAACAGCTCGACGTTCCGGAGGACTTCGGGGCGAAGTTCTTGGATGTGTTCGATGCGTCGTTCCGGGAGGCGGTGCGGGAGCGCTTCGAGGCGCAGCGGGGCGGATCGGCTGGCGATCCGTGGTGTATCGGGTACTTCGTGGACAACGAGAGCAAGTGGGGCGACGAAGTGGCGCTGGCCGTGGGGGCGCTTCTGAGCCCCGCCAGCCAGGCTGCCAAGCAAGTCTTCGTAGAGGATCTGAAAGCGAAGTACGGCCAGATCGACCGACTCAACGCCGCGTGGGGCACCGGCCACGCCTCGTGGGAGGCGCTCCTGGAGTGCCGCGAGGCGCCGGATCGAGAGAAGGCTTGGGAGGACCTGACGGCCTTCTACACCAAGACGGCTGAGACGTACTTCCGTGTCGTGAGGGAGGAGCTCAAGCGCGTGGCGCCCAACCAGCTGTACCTGGGGTGCCGCTTCTCCTGGGCGAATGACCGTGCGGTGCGCGCCGCGGTGAAGTACTGTGATGTGGTCAGCGAGAACTGGTACGTCTACAGCGTCGAGGATCATTGCCCCCCCGAAGGGATGGAGGCGCCGATCATCGTGGGCGAGTTCCACTTTGGGGCACTCGACCGGGGCATGTTCCACACTGGCCTCAAGCAGGCGAGAAGCCAGGAGCACCGCGCGGAGCTGTACCGGGACTACGTCCGCGGCGCCCTGCGCAACCCCTACATCATCGGCACGCACTGGTTCCAGTTCGGAGATCAGGCCACCACCGGTCGCGGTGACGGCGAGAACTACCAGATCGGCTTCCTCGATGTGTGCGATACGCCCTATGCGGAGACCATCGCCGCCGCGCGCGAAGTAGGGGCCGATATGTACGAGTATCGCCTACGCGCCGAGTGACATCGCTGCTCACCCGCGCGGGGGAAGGAGCCAGGCCAGTAGAAGCCGGGCGCGGGGAAACTGTTCTTGGGATAGTGTATCCTTGTTGGGCGACCGTGAGACCGGTTGTAGGTGTTGATGACTCGTGAGACCGCTTTGAGGGCACTCTGGCGAGTGGATGAGTTTTTGGACACTACGG
>JAUVSA010000170.1 GCA_030597345.1 Bacillota bacterium | reverse complement strand
TCGCTGCCAGAATCCCGATGATTGCGATAACAACCAGCAGCTCGATCAGCGTGAAACCCTTGCGTCGCCGCGTCATGATCCCTCTTGACCTCCTTGCCAGAGCTAACTGGTAGACTTGGAAGGACATCTCAACGCGATTCTCAGTTGCCTGCAGCAAGCCGCTAAACGGAGCTTCGCCTCACCTCCTTTCCCCTCGTTGCTGGACTGTTTCCCCGCGGCGCCACGCGTACCTTCCACCCGCGCTCTGAATCCCATCCTGCTGAGAGCCAGCCCGGCCGCAACAGCAGGGCGGAGCGCCCACAGGGGCGCTCCGCCCACTCCTCCCACACCTGTCTCGGCCGAACCGAGATCCAAACTGCGGCTGCCAACACAAACAGGCGGAGCGCCCAGATGGGCGCTCCGCGCTTGTTTACAGGTCCGTCTCAGCTCAGCCGAGAGCCTAACTGCCCTCTCAGTTGCCGTACCAGTCCGTTTCCCTGCTGAACAGGAACTCCGCGCCCGCGGGAGGCTCGCCGCAGTTTGCTCGATACCCCTCCAGCGAGGTGCCCCCTCCGTCGGCGCAGATCAAGCCGATACCCTCGATCTCTCCGTCATCTGACATGGCGCAGAGCGCCTGGGCCATGACCCATGACGCATGGCCGTCGGCCCATCCAATGTTCGAGCCGCCCAGGTGGCGGGTGCTGGCCTTCTTCGCATCCACGTCGAATCCGCCAGACGTCCACCAGGTGTTGACGGCGTGCACTGCGTAACATTCCGGGCAGTAGCTGCCATCGGGGCAGTCGTTTATCCCAGCTCCGGCGCCGCCCCAACCCCACGCGAAGGGAGCAATGCCAGCGCACTCCGCACAGCAGATGTCGGGATATGCCATGGTGGCGATGCTCAGGAAGCCACCCTTCGCCCCGCCATCCGCGATGACCGGAAGCCTGGCCACGTCCTGAAAGGTCACCAACTTCGTGTCGTAGAAGTTCTGCTCGCCTGTGGAGTAATCCTGGGCGAACACCTTGTTAACCGCGTCACCCTCGGCCGCGCCCTGAACGCCGGGACCGGCCAGCCTCCCCTGTATGATGGAGTCGGTCACCGCACCGCCCCATCCGGATGGGAAGACGTTCTCGTAACACGGGCCGGTGCCCACGGGATCGCCCCACTCTCCCTGGTGGACAAAGAGATAGTCCGCCCAATCCGCCATCGGGATGATGAAGCGCGCAGTGCCGCTCAGCTTCGCGCTTGGGCACCGCCAGACATCCCGGTTCTTGACGTACTCGTCGAAGACGACCGGCCACCTCAGGTACGGATTGGTCCAAGTGGCGCGTCCATCGGGAGTCCGATGCTCGTCGTCTGTGTAGCCGCAGCCCTCGTCCCCGCCACCGGGGCTCGTCGCGAAGAAATCGAACACCTCCTGGCGGCGCTCCGCCGGAGGGAACGTATCGTTGTTGTCCGCCAGATACATCTGAATGGCAAGGGCGATGTTCTTCACATTCGACAGACACACCGCCTTGCGCGCCGATTCGCGCGCCCGTGCGAATACCGGGAACACCATCGCTGCTAGAATCCCGATGATCGCGATAACAACCAGCAGTTCGATCAGAGTGAAACCCTTGCGTCGTCGCATCACCATCTTCTCTCTGCCTCCTCAGCAGTGTGATCGGATATGCGTCCCTTCGAAGAATCACGCGCCGGCAGCAGCTCTACATCACCTCCTCTCCGTCCTGCGCCGCACTCGTGTCTAACGCGGCGGCGCCGACTCAATCCGACGCGTACACCCGACGCGTACACCGTTATCACTCCACCGGCTGGGCCGGCGGAAAGAATCACCCCGTAGTTTACTCTACCCAAACTCACCTGGAATAATACCACTTCCCATGCCGGACGGCAAGGCATCCAGCGGCCCGGCCCCCAACTACCTCCTGAGCACCTCCTCAGTCATCATAGATAATAGCCTGGGCCCGCCCACCCCGCTGGACACCGACATGCACCAGAACTTCGAGGTTGGTCTGGTGCTCACCGGACGGCAGGAAATGCACTTCGAGGGCCACGTGTTTGCCGTGGGCCCCGGTGAAGTCACTCTCAGCGCAGCTTGGGAGCCCCACGGATGGCGGTGCACGGAGAGCGAATCGCGCTCCGTGGTGATTCATTTCCTGGCCGAGTTCCTTCAAGGGGAGATGGTGACTGAAGACCGGTCCTGGCTGGGCCTCTACGCCATCCCCCCAAAGAATCGCCCGCGGATCAATACGCCCCAGGCGCGCGACCAGATGCTCGCCATCGGCCGAGAGCTTGTGCGAGAGATCGAGGAGAAGCCCTTCGCATGGCGCACCGTGCTGCGGCTGAGCGTCATGCGCTTGCTGGTGCTATTGACCCGCGCCTCGAGTATCCCGGAACGGGCTGCCCGGACTACCTCCCCCCGCATGAGCGATCTCGCCCATATCATGCCCGCCCTCAAACTGGTCCACTCCCAGCGGTCCCGGCGCGTGAGATTGGTTGAGGCCGCCGCCGAGTGCGGGTTGAGTTCATCCCGACTGGGCGTCGTATTCCGACATACGATGGGGTTGAGCTTCGGGAGATTCGAGTTGCGAACCCGACTCGCCCACGCCGCACGCTCGCTCCTCCACACCGACCTCCCCGCGGAGGCCATCGCGGCAGAGTCCGGCTTCAGGGACGCGAGCCACTTCTACCACGCCTTCCGGCAGCGCTACGCCAAGACCCCCATCCAGTATCGGGACGAAGGCCGCCAACTGCCTTAGCTCGCAGATCCGACCCTCCTACCGCGCGCCGTCGGGATTGACGCGGGTTCGGCCGCCAACGCTCTCGGTGAGGCCTAGTACGCCATGTGCTCTCGATAGACGTCCAGCGCATACAGGAAATCGGCGTATGCGATATTCGTCGAGAGGGAATGATCGGAGGCGAACACGTAGCGAGCGCCCCTGGCCTTCATGCCATCTAGGAGCGCAACCACCTCCCGGCGAATCCGCTCCCGATCCCCTGATTCGAGGATGCGAGCATCCAGCCCCCCGATGAACGCGAGCTTGTCCCCATACTGCTCGGCGAACCGCAGCGCATCACACCCGGACTTCACCTCCATGGGATTGAGCCCGTCGAACCCCGCCTCGACGATGAGTGGCAGCGCCTGCTCGATTCCTCCACAGGCGTGGAACACGACCGGCAGGTCGTATGAGTGGAAGAACTCGACCAGCTCTCTGTAGTAGGGGAAGATCAGCCGCTCCAGCACCTCCGGGGAGCAGAACAGACCGTTCCTGTAGCCCAGGTCCTCGTACACCCAGATCCCGTCCGGCTTCCCTGCTTCCTCGATGAGAACTCGAAAGTAAGTCTTGAAGAAGTCAGTGTACACTCTGTTGTAATCGTGGATCCAATCCGGGTCCAGCAGAAGGCTCTCGTACATACACACATCGCCCATGCTCTGGCGCATGTTCTCCCAGATGAAGAGGTGGCCGTAGTGGGTCCACAGGCCCTGCTCTCTCCGCGCGGCGAGCGCCTCCGCAGCACCCTTGATATCCACGCGCTCCCTGTCGAGGTCGAGCAAGTGCGGCCGGTAATCGCGCTCCCAGATCGCGCGGCTCGTCATACGGAAGTCGATGTGTTCCGGCGTGCCCGACTTGTGCTTCCAGTACTTCAGCGCGGCCCCGGCGCCGTTCCTGTGGACCGCCCACTCATCCGTCTCCTCAACCAGCTCCGACACCCCGCGCAGCGGCATGACGTCGAACCAGCCGCCCACACCGCACATGTCGAACCCGAAATGGTCAACCGGGTTGATGGGCTGGCCATCCTCCTTGGTCGGATAGCCCTCCTTCGTCCACTTCGCCACAGTGTCGTCCCAGGGATAATCCACCACCCCCATTCGCTCTGCCCCGCCGCCGCGCATTAGCTTGTCGATCACTTCTCTCGAAGTCTGCATGGTAGCTGCTCTCGCTGGCCCCGACCCTCTCTGCTTCCCCACAGCACCCGCACCATCCTCCCGGCCCAAGCCGCCCCCACCATATCCCCGTAGCCTACCCCTGCCCCGGCAGGGGTGGAGCCTTCCTTCAGTGGGTAGGGCAGACCCTGTCCCGAGCGCAGTCGCAGGAAGCGTGCCTCCTGCCCATCCACTGCGAGAGCCCACCCACCGTTCTCCGTCAGCCAACGCCAAACGCGAGCGAGGGGGGTACGGGGGGACGGATCGCCGGCCGGTCCCCCCGCATGACTCCGCTCGGGAGGGCGAAGAACTTCGCCCTCCGATCTTTCACTGTTATGGGCTCGTTGCTTCGGTAGCGTGTGGCTAGGCCCGAAACCACCCCAAAACGCCCAAATCCCCCACCACAAAAACCCAGCAACTCCCTGCCTTTTCCGCCTCCCCCCTTGACACCGTGTGGTATAATACCTAGGGAAGTGTGGCGGTCGAAAAGGGCCTCTCGGAACCCCCCGGCCGCCCCGCGGCCCCGGTGGGCTCATTTCGCGCACACCGGCTTGCCGCCGCCTGCGAACTTTTCATCACGGAGCCGCGTCTAAACATTAGGATCGATCTGAGCTATCCCGCTGAGTCTTCCGAGGCAGGACCGAGTCCTGCCGAGAATCTGCCCTGGAGGGTAGTCAAATGGCACTGCGGCGATTGCTTCTCTCTCTCATCCTCCCCGTTTGCCTGTTCGCCACCCCGGCCCTCGGCCAAGACTTCGTCGAAGTGTGGCGCAGCCCATGGGGCGTCGTCACCAGCGTCTCCGTGGACCAGGACGACGGGTCCTGCTGGGCCGCGGTTGGCGACAAGGTGATACACTTTGCGGCCGACGGCTCCGTGCTCAGCGAGACACCCGGATTTCTCTGGCCCTCTGCGGTGTCTGCGAACCCCGCCGACGGCTCCTGCTGGGTTGCCGAGTTCCTCAATACCTACGACGAGCGCTATTGGGGTCCCCAGGACGGCAGTGACCGCGTAGCACATATCGGCGAGGATGGAGAGGTCCTGTGGTCCGGGACCGGCTTCAACTG
>JAUVSA010000238.1 GCA_030597345.1 Bacillota bacterium | reverse complement strand
CTGGTGCTGGAGCTGGACACGCCGGGGGGCCTGGATACGGCGATGCGCTCGATGATGAAGGCGATGCTGAACTCGCACGCGCCCGTGATCGTCTACGTTTCTCCGTCGGGGGCGCGGGCGGCCTCCGCGGGGATGTTCATCACCCTTGCCGCCCATGTTGCCGCGATGGCGCCCGGGACGAATATTGGGGCCGCCCACCCGGTCAGTCTTACTGGCTCCAAGGAAGGCGACACGACCGTTGCCAAGAAGGTCACAGAGGATGCGGCTGCAACGGCGCGGGCGATAGCGGGGCATCGGGAGCGCAATGTGGAGTGGGCGGAGGCGGCGGTGAGGGAGAGCGTCTCCATTACGGAGAGAGAGGCGAAAGAGAAGGGCGTGATCGACATCATCGCGCGGGACCTGCAAGATCTGCTCGAGCAGGCCGATGGCCTGAAGGTGACTACCCCGGCCGGCGAGACCATCCTTCGCTTGAAAGGCGGGCAGGTGAAGGAGGTTCCGATGTCGTTCATCGAGAGCCTGCTGCAAATCATCGCGGAGCCGAACATCGCCTACGTCCTGCTCAGCCTTGGCACGCTTGGGCTGATGATGGAGCTTTACCACCCCGGGTCTATCTTCCCGGGGGTGACGGGCGCGATTTGCCTGCTCCTCGGGTTCGCTTCCCTGGGGACGCTGCCGGTCGGCTGGGCAGGGATCGGTCTCCTGGTGCTGGCGGTGGCGCTGCTGCTGGCCGAGCTTCATGCTCCGGGCTTTGGCGCGTTCGGGGTCGGCGCGCTGATCGCGTTCATCCTGGGGTCGCTTCTGCTGTTCGTTCCGGTGACGCCGGCCTCGCCGGCGGCGCCGCGGGTGGGAGTGAGCTTGTGGCTCATAGGCACGATGGCAGTGCTGTTCGGGGGGACGCTCCTGCTTGTGGGGCAGCGGGTGTGGGCTGCTCAGCGACAAGCCCCTCGGACCGGCCGGGGTGCGCTCGTCGGGAAGAGGGGCGAGGTTGTGAGCCGGCTGGGCCCCGAAGGCACGGTTCGCATCCGGGGGGAGGCATGGTCGGCCCGGAGCGAGGGCGGGACTGTCGAGGCCGGCACATCGGTGCTGGTGGACCGGGTGGATGGAATCGTGCTGGTGGTGCGTCCGGTTGGGGCAGAGGACACGGAGACAGAGTCTTAGGGGCGGGGCTGGGCGCGTCGGGGGCCTTGCGGGTGGGGTCTCGGCTGTGATAGACTGCTCACAATAAGAGAGCGCACAGGCTGAGAAGGGGAGGAGTAGGCGGGGGATGTTCCGATAGAGAGGAGGCCCCGAAGGCTGGAAGGGCCTCCCGGAGGCAGCCCGCCGAAGTTCGCCCCGGAGCCGCGCCCTGAACGTCCTGCTTGGCTTGTCGCTTCGGCACTGAAGTACCGAAGCAAGGGAGCGCGGGCAGGGCAAGTAGGGAGCGCCGGTTGGTTCCCCGTTATCGGGATGAGAGAGGGCTGCCTTCGCCAAGGCCAGGGCGGCCAACAAGGGTGGTATCGCGGAAGTTCATGGCTTTCGTCCCTGGCTGTGGGCTTCTTTGCTTTTTCGGAGACCAGGCGGCGCGGGGCGCCGTGAATGAGGGCGAAGATGACACAGGCATCGGCAGAGGAGATCGAGCGGCTGGCAGAGGAAGCGGAAGCGGCAATCGCGGGCGCCACTTCGCTGTCGGAGCTGGATGGGCTCCGCGTAGCCTACCGGGGCCGGAAGGGGAAGCTCACGGCCGCCCTCAAGGGGATCGGCGAGCTGCCCCTGGAGGAGCGCCGGGCCGTGGGCCGCGCGGGGAACGAGGCGACACAACGGCTGCTGTCCGCGCTCGACCGACGGGGGCAGGAACTGGAGGCGGAAGCGGCTGCGGGGCGCGCGGCCGCCGATCAGATCGACGTGACCCTGCCGGGCCGGGGGGTCGAGGTCGGGCATCGGCATCCGCTGATGACGACGCTGGAGCGGGTGCTGGAGATCTTCGTGGGGATGGGATACTCGGTGGTGCAGGGGCCGGAGGTGGAGTGGTACGCGCTGAACTGGACGGCGCTGAACTACCCGCCGGATCATCCTGCGATGGACGAGCAGGACAGCTTCTACGTGACCGACGAGGTGATGCTCCGCACGCATACGTCGCCAGTTCAGGTGCGAGCGATGCGCGCGATGCACGATGGATCTTGTCCGGTAAGGAGGCTCGACTGGCGATGTCCTCCGCAGGAGGCGCTGGCGAGCTGCCGATGCACGCCGCCGCCCACGCGCGTGGTCGTGCCAGGTCGCACCTATCGCCGAGAAAGCGTTACGCTGACACACCACGACATCTTCTATCAGGTGGAATGCCTGCTGGTGGACGAAGGCATCACCTTTGCCGATTTGAAGGGCGTGCTGGCGGCGTTCCTGCGCGCCTATCTTGGGCCGACGACGAGGGTGCGGTTCCGGCCGGATTTCTTCCCCTTCACCGAGCCGAGCGCCGATTTCTCCGTGAACTGCGAATTCTGTGACGCGCGGGGGTGTCGCTTCTGCAAGGAGAGCGGGTGGGTCGAGATCGGGGGGTCAGGGCTGGTCCATCCGAATGTGCTGATAGCGGGCGGGTACGACCCGGATCGCGTGAGTGGATTCGCCTTCGGGTTCGGCGTGGAGAGACTGGCGCAGAGGCGGTATAGGATCCCACACATACGGACGCTCTATGAGAATGACATGCGCTTCCTGCGACAATTCTAGCGGAGGGGAGTCGGCCGCCCAGTACGAGGCCATCGCGGAGCTGTACGATGGTTATCCGGGCAACTATCTGGAAGACATCCTGTTCTTCGCGGAAGAGGCGGGGCAGGCCGGGTCGCCGATTCTGGAGATCGGCGTTGGCACGGGCCGGCTTGCGCTCTGTCTGGCGGCGGTGGGTCTCGATGTCGTCGGCATCGACAGCTCGCCGGCGATGCTGCGGGGGCTGGCTCGGAAGCGGGCGGCCGTTGCGGATCTCCCGGGCCGGGTGCGGGCGGTGGCCGCCGACATGCGGACGTTTTCGCTTCGGCAGCGGTTCCGGATGGCGATCGTGGCGTTTCGCACCTTTCTATACCTGCTCACGAGAGCGGATCAGAGGCGCGCTCTCCGCGCGATTCGGCGCCATCTCTCGCCGGGGGGACGGCTGGCGATGAGCTTCTTCGTGCCGCCGGCGGAGTTGCTTGCCCAAGGCCGCACGGAGCGGCGGGAGATGGTGCGTTTTCCCGCGCCGGAGGGTGAGGGAGAGGTGGCGGTCTTCGACTGGACGGAGTTCGTCCCGGCGCGCAGGCGGGTGATATCGCACATCACTTATGAATGGCGTGGAGAGGCTGAATGGCGGGGAGAGGCGGAGCGGCCGCGGCGGCTGGCGCATAGATTGGTGGCGCGGTACGTGTTTCCGGAGGCGGTCCCGCCGCTGCTGGAGAGCTGCGGGTACGGGGTGGTTGCGGCTTACGGGGGGTTCGACCGCAGGCCCCTGTGCGAGGAGTCGCGGGAGCAGATCTGGGTAGCGGAGCCGATCTTCAAGAGGCGAAAGAATAGGCGAAAGCGAGTGCGATGAGGTTACCGGTAGACTGGTTGAACGAGTATGTGCCCAACAATCTGTCGGTGGGGGAGCTTGCCACGACTTTGACCGATGTCGGGCTGGAGGTGGAGGCGGTCGAGGAAGCCGGCGGCACCGAGGTGCTGGACATCAAGGTAACGCCGAACCGGGGGGATTGCCTCTCCGCGCTGGGGGTGGCGCGGGAGCTGGCGATGGCGCGTCAGGTGGAGGCGCGCCGGCGGGAACCGCGGATCACGGAGACGGGGCCGGCGGCTCAAGGGCTGGCGAGCATAGTGCTGGCGGACCCGG
>JAUVSA010000305.1 GCA_030597345.1 Bacillota bacterium | reverse complement strand
GTCTGTTGCTGGCGGAAGCGGGTAGTCGAGAGTACTCGGCCGTCGTTGCGCGGGGCCACTTGTTCCCGGCCAACGCGGCCTTGCGGAATCCGATGGGGCCGGGTACAGTGCGGTGCGGAGAGATTGGCAGGCGGTGCGCGAGCAGCGCCCTGGTCTATGGAGGCCCAGCATGAGTGACGAATCGTCCGAACTTTCCCACTTCCCGGGGGGCGAATGGGAGAAACGCCCCGCGGGCGCGCTTGGCTTCGATGAAGCGAAGCTGGAGGCGGCCCATCGGCGCCTGGCTGAGGAAGTGGGGCCCGATGGCCCTTACCGCGTCTGTATCGTCCGAAGCGGGTACATCGCTGCCGAGTGGAACGCGGGCGTGGAGCGCGAGGCACGGATGGGGATAGCTTCGGCGCAGAAGAGCCTCTACTCGTGCCTGCTGGGGATCGCCATCGCGGAGGGGAGAATCCCATCGGCGGATGCGATCGTGAGCGAGTACTACCCTGAGATGCTGGAGGTGCCGGAAGGGAGAGGCCCCAAGCCGGGCCGGAGCAATAAGCCGGAGGATGCCGAAATCACGTTTCGTCACCTTATCACCAACACGAGCGGATACCTCAAGCCTGGTGAGCGGCCTGGAGAGTGCTACCACTATCAGAGTTGGGGCATGAACATCCTGATGCATGTCGTGGGGAAGATCTACGGGGTTTACGATTCGTCCGATCCCGAGGGTTCTGCAGGACCCGGCGAGCTCATCCGCGAGAAGATACGTGATCCCATTGGTGCGAGCTGGAGATGGGAGTGGGGCAACTTCGAGCTGCCGCCGCAGGCCGGCATCGGCATCTTTGGATATCATACGCGTCTCTTCATGACGGCGCGGGACGGGTGTCGAGTGGGCTGGCTGTGGCGCAAGGCGGGCGATTGGGATGGTCGCCAGGTCGTGCCCGAGGAGTGGATGCGAGAAGCGACGGTGAGTGCGTCGATCATCCGGGAGAATTCCGCGGCAGGTGACATAGATGGCAAAGGACGCGACGGACACGGCTTCTGGACGAACGACCAGGGGAAGCTCTGGGCGGGGCTGCCGCGTGATAGCTTTGCGGCGGCGGGGGCGGGGAGCCAGCTCATCTGGGTTTGCCCCAGCCTGGACCTGGTGATTGCGCAGAGCCCTGGGGTTCCGACTGAACACGCCGCTCTGGAAAGCCGGGCGCTTGAGTGGATACTGGCCGGGCTGGAGACGCGGTAAGGCATTCGACGCCATTGTCTCGGAGATTGCTCCCGGCGCTGCGTTGAGGTGTGGCACTCACCATCGGGGTGCGCGCCTGGGGGCGGAATAACGTGGGAATCGAGATGCACGGGAGTACGGTCTCTCCTGGAAGGTGAGAACCTTCTGTCGTGTCGGAGCACTGGTGAGGGCGCTGATGGCTGGAGATATGGAGAGATGATGGAGAGAGAACTCAAAGTCGGGTTTATAGGGTCGGGATACATAGCGCGGGAGCACGCCGCGGCGCTGCGCAACATCACGGGCATCCAGGTGGCGGCCTGCGCCGATGCGGACATCTCCAGGGCGGAGGAGCTGGCGACGCTCACGGGCTGCCGGCCGACGACAGACATAGCGGAGGTGATCGACGCCTCGGATGCGGTGTGGGTGTGCACTCCGCCCAAGTGGCACCGGGCGCACGTGACCGCCTGCCTGGAGGCCGGAAAGCACGTCTACTGCGAGAAGCCCCTCGCAACAACGCTGGAAGACGGCCAAGCGATTGTGGCGAAGGCGGATGCATCGGACGCGGTGGCTGCCATCGGCTTCAACTTCCGCTTCCACGAGCCGTGGCAGAAGTGCAAGAGCATTGTGGATTCGGGCGAGCTGGGAGAGCCGGTCATGTTCCTTTGCCAGCGTCTCGGCGCCGGCTCCACCGGCGGATGGCGGCGCGACCCGAAGGAACTATGCGGGATGACCATCGAGTCAGTCTCGCACAACGTGGACCTCCTGCGATTCGTGCTGGGCGAGGTATCCGACGTATCGGCTCGCCTCGCGGCAGCGGACCCGTCACAGCCTGAGTTCGACAACTGTCTCATCGCAGACCTGAGGCTGCGATCGGGCGTGATCGCGAGCATTCAGGCAACGTGGGCTTCCGGAGTGCCGGCCACGCGACACGGGGTGATTGGAACTGCCGCCACCTTGCTGATAGAAGGGCCGAGCCAGTTCGAGTTCGATCTGCTGCGGCTGTCCAAACGAGATCAGGAAGAGGAGCAGGTATACCACTTCTCGCTGCCGGCGAACCCACTCCAGGGCGCGTGCCAGCATTTCGTAGCAGCCGTGCGCAATGGCGCGGCTCTCCAGATTCCGATACGAGATGGCCTGCGGGCACTGGAGGTGTGCACCGCTATGGTGAGGTCCGCAGGTCTGGACGGCAAGGTCATTTCACTCGAGGCCGACAGCACGGAGACGTGATTGCTGATGAAGACTGGCGGCCTGGCCCCGGCGAGCTTCGTACGGGTTCCTGAGTCTCCTCACTTGCGGCCCGAGAAGCGGGCCCAGGCAGGCGCTTGACACCGGCAGACAGCATCACACCCTCCGGGCCGGTAGGATTGCCCCTCCGATGGGCCGAATTCTATTCCTTGGCCCCCGCGGGCCGTCGTGCCAAGTCCGCGCGCCTGCGCGCGCTCCGATATTTGACCAGACCATTGGAGGCGGCGAGCTGTGAGCGTACTATCTGCCATCGGAAACACTCCGCTTGTTGAGCTGACTGCGCTCAATGGCCGGAAACGGGAAGTACGGGTTCTCGCGAAGCTCGAAGGATACAACCCAGCCGGGTCAGTGAAGGATCGCCCTGCGCACTACATGGTGCAAAGGGCGGAAGAATCCGGCGAACTCGCCACCGGAAAGACCATACTCGAGCCAACATCGGGGAATACGGGAAT